>JBBSGY010000045.1:0-9929 GCA_038253645.1 Acidimicrobiales bacterium | reverse complement strand
TCTCCTGCGACATTTTGTCTCCATCTCGTTCGCTACGTAACGTGACGAACGTATGAGGAAATACACGTGATCAGGCGGACCTCAGGTAGGCAAACCCACACGATTCAGCGAGGAGCCGGATCTTTGCCTACTCCGCTGTCATCATCGGTCCGCTTCTTCCCGAACTCAGATCGCGTTTCGACCTCGATTTCACGATGACCGGCCTTGCTCCATCGATGATGGCGGCAGGCGTAGGCATCGCCGGGCTTATAACCGATTTCGTGATTCGCCGCTTGGGTGCATCGCGAGCCTGCTGGGCTTCGGCCATCGCCATGGCCGTGGGCGCGTTCGGTCTGGCGAGCGCGTCCAACATCGCGTCGGTCTTCGCAAGCCTTTTTTCTATGGGGGTGACGGGCGGCGTGCTCTTGGGCGTCACATCATCGACGTTGTCGCAACACCACGGCAATAAACAAGCGGTCGCGATTGTCGAAGCAAACATTATCGCGGGCGTGTTCTCGGTCGCAGCGCCACTATTTCTCGTCATTTCCGAACATGCAGGATTCGGATGGCAATTGCCACTCGCCCTGCCTGGGTTTGCGGTGTTAGTTGCGTACCTCTCGTTTCGAACCGAGACATTTCCGTCAGGACACACTGCTCGGTTAGAACACACCGGCAAACGATTGACCCGTCACTACTGGGTATATTGGATGTTGTTGGTCACGGTCGTGGCCGATGAGAATGCACTCAACGTTTGGGGCCCGCAGTACTTCGAAAGCGTGGTGGGCGTTGCTCGATCGACTGCGCAACTGGCTCCCGTCGCTTTTTACATCGCCTTCCTTGGCAGTCGCGTTTTCGGTGCGCTTCTGACCCGGCGCTACAACGAAACCGGGTTGTTGTACTTATCACTGGCTTCGACATTGTTTGGTGCGTCGCGTTACGCGCTTTGGCCTGCAACAATACCGGCGATATTCGGCTACGCCATCGCGGGGTTTGGTGTTGCCAATCTCTGGCCGCTCACGCTGTCGCTTGCAATACGAGCAGGGAAAGCAGGGGGGCTGGCCAGTACGGCGGCGGCGAGAACGTCAAGCGCGCCTGGTCTCTCCACGCTGATCGTTCCGCCGGCTCTAGGTGTCATCGCGGACCAGTTCGGGCTTCACATCGCGCAATTTGCCATCGTTCTAATGGTCCTATGTGGCCTCGTTCTCCTCCGCCATGCGCAATCATCCGGCGTGGTAATCGCTTCCGCCTAGCCACCCTCCTAGGGCGTGAACTCGGGTTCCAAATGGTCTATGTGCAACCACTTACACCCGGACTTCTGCGCCGCGCTACGTACGTCATGAGCAAACCAGATACGTACGACCTTCGTTTGCCGCAAGCGGAGATTTCATTTCGCCATCTTGCGCTGGATCGGCCGCGACTGTTGACAGCAACAATCGCGTTGACTCCGCCTTCACGGATGCCGGTCGCAATTCGTTCGAGAAGTTGAGCAGCACGACAATCTCAAATTCGTTCGCCAGCGTTCGGCGATACCCCAACACGCCTTCGTGTGTGTCAAGCCACTCTTGGTCTCCCGCTTGTAGCACTCGCTGGGCATTGCGAATACTGAGCAGTGTCCGATAGAGCGAAAGCATCGATTCGCGCCACGTCAGCTGCGCGTCCACATTGCACGTTTCGGCATCGGCATTCAACGGCAACCACGGCTCACCCGACGTAAAACCGCAACCATTCCCCGCAATGCTGGGCGGATGCCATGGGATTGGTCCCCGCTCGGGATCCCTGCCGTCGATGTCGGTCAACGCATTCTCGTGTAGATCAAGATCTCGAAGCCCGAGTTCTTCGCCTTGATAAATGAATGGCGTACCGCGCAGAGTTAGAAGCAACATTGCAGCAATTCGAGCGCGTTGATAACCCAGGCCGGAGCCTTTATCAAGACGGCTCACCAGTCGGGGCCAGTCGTGATTGCCAAGAAACCAGGCCGGCCATGCATTTGGCGCGTACAAAGTGAACTTGTTGCGTCAGCAGGAGTTCTCGAATGCCGAGCGAGCGACTATGGGTTCGGTCGCCTCATTCTTTAATAGTCTGGCGCTCGCGACGTTTCTCACGGCGCTGGGTTATATCGCAGACCACTACGGGCCGGTAAAAGGTTTGCTCGCTGCTGAAATTGTGATGGCGCTAATGCTTTCGCTCTTTTGGCGAGTGCACCACGGTAAGAAGGCCAACAGTCTTGAACAAGGAGCGCGAGCATGAATAGGACACCGACTTCAAGCAGCCACACAGAGACATTGGTCCGCGAACTTGTCGCATCAAGTATTGGTTCCCAGGTACAGGGTCTCGAACAAATGACGTACGGGCACGGAAGTGTCACGTATCGGGTCGATACTGAAGCAATCAGCGTAATCGTACGCACCAATGCCAGCGCGAAAGTGTACGACGGCACGCTGGCAAACATCGAAGTGCTCAGGAAACTCGGGCTTCCTGTTCCGAATGTGCTCAAGGCAGACGTCACGATGGAACGGATGCCATTTGCCTACATCATCACGGATCTATTCCCCGGACGAGACGTGCGTTACGAAATCGAATCGATGACGCACGCACAGACGACAAAGTTGGCCGAACAAATCGTCGGTTTCGAGCGACTCGTGATGACTTTGCCCGAAGGAAGTGGATACGGATTTATCCCAATCGATGGTGCCGGCCCACATCCTTCATGGTCGCGCGTTGTGCGCAGTGACCGTGAGAAGGTTGAAACGGATGACTTACTGTTGCAAGAGTTGACGAGGAAGACCTATAGCGCATTCGACAATTGCGAACAGCGTCTTGAAGCCATTCGTCCGACCTGCTTTCTCGATGATTTAACCACCAAGAACGTGATCGTGGAGCGCGGCACGCTGCAAGGCGTCATCGACTTTGACGTCGTCTGCTACGGCGACCCGATGTATTGGCTTGCACTGGCGCAGGTCGGAATATGGAGTGACGTCGGACCGCCCGGCCAGTTCTACATCGATGAACTGATTCGCTTGTACGGTCCGACCGACACCGAACGCGCAAACTTCGCGCTCTACTGCGCCTTGCATGCCGTCGCGTTCATAAGCTGGGGTAACACCGACAAAGAATGGCGCGAGCGAATGTTCAACCAAGCTCGTTTATGGATTGCCTCGTCGAGGTGAGACGATTCAGGATCACACTGAAGCAAAAGATGCTTTGACAGCGTAGTAATCACGCGTCACTAAAAGGTTCAAGGTAGGGCGTCGCCCATGCTTTCAAACTTTTTCCTTTCATGCTTTCAAGGATGTTTCCAGGCCGCTGGTAGTACTCCCAAATCAAGAGTCGATCCAAGAGCATGTAAACCGATAACCGTTCGGCAGCTCCAGAACGAAACGGGCGTCGTCTGCAATAGGCCCCTAAGAACGTGCGAGCCAACGATTCGTCCTCTTCCAGGTAATGTGCTGCTTGACGGCACACAGCCATCTCGCCGTCGCCGTAACACGACTCCATCAAGTCGAATACTCCAACGACGGACCACGATGCTCCACTGCGTTCGACGGTAACGTTTGCTTCTTTGAAGTTACGCAGGATCACGGACGGAGCAAACGGCGCGTCGATTGCTGCACGGCCTAGTTCGATAACGCGTTCGACCCACGTTGCGTCCGCATCGTTGGTTCGCGCGGAATGCATCTGACTGGTTGTGAGCAGTTGGCGAACGTTCGATACACACCAGGCCGTCCAACCTTCGCTGAAAGGCTGAATGCCTCCACTGTGCACGTCGAATGTTCCAGACGTTGCCGCGGGAATCTTGTGCATGTCGGCTAGGCAATACCCCAGCGACGCTGCGATGGAATGGCGATCGGTTTCGGACAGACGCGCGAGCACGTCAGGATCGGCAAGTTGCAAACCCGGCATTCTTGGCATGAAAGCGTAACCCCAGCGCCAGCCGAATATGTCTTCGCTCTCCCCTACCAGGTATGGCCGAGGTATGGCCACGGCGCCGGAATTCCGGCCTTGTGAAGGAACTCGGCGCAGGACTGCTCGGTGCGAAGCTGCCAGTCGTAGTGCGGCCGGCAACGCAGGACGAGCGCCTGAGTGTCGGTATTGACGAACACGTTCTGGCCGAAGAGACCCCAGGAGATCGGAACGATTTCCACGAGCTTTCCGAGATCGAACCGGTCGAGAGCAGCCTGCACCTGTGTGGGACTGACCGATTCCGTTGTCGAACTTTCAGGACTCACCATGGCCGAATCATTATTGCGCCGACGCGCCGTCCACAACCGACGGCTTACGGGCCGCAATTGCAAACCGTGGATCCGTTGTTATCCTGATACGCATGGCTTGGCATTGACCTAGAGCACCTCCTTGGTTTCGAACTCAGACAACTAACTATCCGGCACCGCAGGCCAACGGACACTCCGTAGCTTTCGACGGCATGGCATTCGAAGAGGAGCGCTCAAGAGATCCTCTCGTCATTGAAGCCGGGCAGAATGAAGGAATCTTCCTTGCATCCTTCGATATGGATGCTCTCCGCAAATACCGCGCATATGAGTGCTGGGGCGACACGTATCGTAAACCCGCCGCGTACACCGGTTTGGTTGACCACCCGATAAGCGACACATTCATTCGCAAAGATTCAAGGCGATAACCGATGACAATTACCCAACACCCATACAACGACGCTGATTTGCCACATCTGCAGAGCACCATCGCTTCGTGGACGAAGGGGGCTGGTCGTTGTGGATACGTCCATCCGGGCAAGATCGGACACCCCCAAAGATCAATGCGGACGCATTCTCCTGTGACGGGACGCGCCTTGAGCTTCTAACGAAGCTCGGTTTCGAACAACACAGGGTGTGGGAACTTCGTGACTGAGCTCGATCTGTCGCCTTCAATTCCGGGCCCAGAGCTACCGCATGGTTTCAGCATTCGCGCCGCGCGGATGGACGACTACGAGCAACTCGTAATTGCGCGCAATAGCGCATTCGATTTCGATTTGACCGGTGATGACTTGCTCAACGATGCGATGCGCAAGCCCGGCTACCAGCCGCACGAGGAAACGATCGTCGTAACAGACGGTGGACGGGTCGCCGCTTTCGCCGTTTGCCACATCGACGAGCTATACAAGATCGGTCACTTCGAACCGGTAGGGACACATCGTGACTTTCATCGACGTCGCCTTGCCAAGGTGATGATGTGCCGTGTCTTGCAGCAGTTGAGAGCCGCCGGCATGCAACGAGCCACGGTGGCTCATGCGACAACGAACCCGCGCTCAAGCTCTACAGATCGCTTGGTTTCAATAAGGTCTTCGAGACACTCGGATGCCGACGATGACGGAAATTCCCGTCGAGTACCACGAGCAGCTGGTCCAGCTCGAACCGTGGAGCGACATGTTCGACATCGTCATATAGCGCCACGGATTCGACAACAGCGCGCCCCGGCGCATGGGCCGTGCGGGAACATTCCCAACCGTGGCCACCAGCGTGCAGGTTTGATGGCCGCCCACGTGCAGAACTCAATGTCCCTTGACAGGAGTCATCGATTTCGGTGATGCCGTGCTCTCGTCGGCGATGTACGAGTTACCTGCATTGCACCTCGGCACGTTTCATGGTGACAAGCAATTGCTCACACCGTTCCTAAACGCGAGCGGAATGGCGTTTGACCCGAGACACGCGTTGGCCTTTACTTTGCTGTTTCCGTTCAACGTATTCACCGAGGTCTCCGTTCCCGCCGAATTGGAATCACTGGATGAGTTGGCAACGTGGCTCTATGACATCGCGTAACAGCTCCCGGCCGCCGGCCTAATCACGGGCCCGACGACCAACTGAAACGGCGTGGAGACCGGCAGAGATCAAACAACTTGCCTGACCCGTCCGTCGTCTCGACTTCCAGGAATTACCATTTGCAAAGTGCACCGTGTCGCGATCGAACGAATATCTGACTCTGAGCGTGCCCTGCAAGCGGCCGAAGAGCTCGTGTTCGAATACGTCGCGATCACCGCGGCGGAATCTGGCAGAGGACCATGGAATACTCGTGACGACCTGCCCGAGCGGATAGCCACCGAGCTTGCCGACCTGATCAACTTTTACTCAAGCCCCAGTGGCTTTTTCGTTGCCTTTACCGGCGATAGCCCGATTGGGTGCGGAGGACTCCATTTTCTCAACGAAGAGACCGCCGACATTCGGAGGATCTATGTCCGAGTTGAATATCGTGAACGCGGCGTGGCAAGAAGATTGATGGACGCCTGTTTCGCGCTAGCGAAGGAAAACGGATTCCGTCATTTGGTGGTCGACATAGTTCCGCAAAGGACGGACGTTATCGATTGGTACCGACGGCTCGGTTTCGTAAATATCGATCCATTCGAAACCATTGAGATCGAAATGGTCTACCTGGGAAAATCACTACTGTCATAGTTTCGGGTCCGTCGAAAGTGCTCTATTCAGCCAGTTATAAATCCCATAACTGGGTCACTATGAGAGTCATCAATGGGCTACTATACTTCTTGTGGAGTACTTGACTCGCCTGGTGGACGTTGAAATCGACCGACTTACAGCCGAAGTCGGGGCGATCTCAATTGAGGGTGCCAAAGGAGTCGGGAAAACAGCCACCGCCGAACGGCGCGCCGGCTCGGTTTACCGCCTAGACGCAGCGGCGCAGAGAGAGATTCTGCAGAGTCAACCCGACCTCATAACAACATCCGCCAAACCGGTGTTGATCGACGAATGGCAACGGCTTCCCGAGCTGTGGGACACCACGCGACGAGCAATCGACGCCGACGGGGCCGCTGGGCAATACATCTTGACCGGATCAGCAGCACCGTCGACAGCGACAACGCATTCCGGTGCCGGTCGCATTCTCACCGTGCGCATGCGACCGCTCTCATTTGCCGAACGGAAATTGTCGGAGACGACCGTGAGCCTTGGTGCTCTTCTCGACGGGTCGAGGCCGTCACTTGCGGGCGAGTCTGCCGTCAATGTTGCCACTTATACAAAAGAGATCTGCGCCTCGGGTTTCCCGGGCATTCGTCGTTATTCAAGTGAGACGCTTCGCCAATTTCTCGACAGCTACATACAGAGGATTGTCGATCACGATTTCCAGGAGATGGGCCACGTTGTCCGGAAGCCTGCGTCACTCAAACGTTGGCTGACCGCCTACGCCGCCGCAACTTCGACGACAGCGTCATACGAAAAGATTCGCGACGCGGCGACGAGTGGCCAAGGTGACAAGCCGGCGAAACGCACGACCGTGCCGTACCGAGACATTCTCGAACGAATGTGGATTCTGGAATCCGTTGATGCCTGGATTCCCGAGCACAATCACATCTCTCAGTTATCGACGCCACCGAAGCACCACCTCGTGGATCCTGCACTGGCGGCTCAGCTCTTAGGTGCGACAACCGAGACGCTGCTGCGTCCAGACGCTTCCAACAATCGGACTCTTGGCGACGGATCTCTACTCGGCGCATTGTTCGAGTCCTTGGCAACGATGAGTCTTCGCGTCTACGCGCAAACGCTCCATGCATCCGTCCAACATTTTCGAACCCAAGGCGGCGAACACGAGGTCGACATCATTGTGGTTCGTCCCGACGGTCGAATCATTGCGGTCGAAGTGAAATTGAGTTCGTCAATTTCTGACACCGATGTCAAACACCTTTTGTGGCTTCGCAAGAAACTCGGTGATGAGCTGAGCGATGCAATCGTCATCAATACGGGCCCGTATGCATACCGTCGAAACGACGGAATTGGGGTCGTCCCCCTCGCGCTGCTCGGCGCTTGAGCCGCGTCGACGAAATAGCAAGACCAATGTTTGAAAACAGGCGCACTGACGGAGTGCTGTGGTCGTTTTACCTGTTCCGCGCCGTCACTCCGTCCGAGCGAATGAAACCATCATGCCGCGGCTAAAAACGCGATTGCGGCCGACCCGTCTCGTTGAACTGTAACTGGCCGGCTGCATTGTTCGGATGTAACCGAACGGTTGAACTGTTCGCATGTAACCGAACGGTTGCACCAGAGTTGGTGTAACCGAGCGGTCACAAGGAACGATATGAAGATCCATTCCCCACACGACCTGGGTTCCATCGTCAATCGCCGGCCTGGGTGATCGCGACCTCAACGAGCACCTCTGCCTCGCTGCCACCAATCACCTGGGATTCGACTGTGCGAAATCAACCATCGAGACCTTCAATGGCGAAACAGCAGTCGTCATTGCTCGGTTCGACAGAGAACAGACCACAAACGGCCTGGTACGCATACATCAGGAAGACCTCTGCCAGGCGTTGAGTATCCATCCGTCGAAGAAGTACCAGAGTGACGGCGGTCCCGGCGTGACGGACATCGCCGAGCTATTCGCACGCGTGCTGTCGCCGTCGGTAGCGCGCGACGCCGTGCGTGACTTCCTCAACGCCATCGCGTTCAACTGGCTGATCTGCGGAACCGATGCTCACGCAAAGAATTACGCCTTGTTGTTCACCGATGCCGGGCGTCGCACGAACGCCCTTCTACGACATCGCTTCTGCCTTGCCATATGACACACAGATTTCGCGATTGAAGATGGCGATGAGGCTTGGTGGCGAGTATCGATTCAAGGCCCACTCCCGACACAACTGGGAGAGGCTCGCAGCGGAGGTCGGTGTCAGCCGCGACATCGTCATCCGCTGCTCGTTGTGACTATCGCCCGTTCGGCTCCACCGCCAGGGCAGGCCCATCTGATTCACTCTGACGGTGGTTCGCCCTTCTGGACTTGACTTCCGCGACTATTTTCGACGGCAGTACCCACCGTTGGTGGCTGAGCTTGATTTCATCTTGGGCGACACCGACTTGGCCCGCGACGTCGCTCAAGACGCTTTCGTGCGCCAGTACGCGTCGTGGTTTCGACTTTCGAAATACGACAAGCCAGGAGCTTGGGTGCGCCGGGTGGCGCTTCGCATTGCCTTTGCGAGCCGCAAGAAGGCCTTTCGCGAGGTGTCGCTGGAATCGGCAGCCGGTATCTCGACGACCGACGTAGATAGCGGCCGATCCATCGACGTCCGCAAGGCGATTTCACAACTGACCGAGGCTCAGCGCGTTGCCGTCGTGCTTCATTACTACCGAGACTTGCGCATTGCTGACGTATCGAAGGCAATGGGAATCAAGGACTCCACAGTTAAAGTGCATCTTTTCAACGCCCGCAAACGTCTGGCCGAGCTGCTGGTTGCCTACGGTCCACTCAACACAAACAGCGAATAACGAAACTTTTCGGATTTCCCATAAACCTTTCGCCCCCGCCAACGCTGTAACTCATGTGAGTAAGGCGATACAGGAGCAAAGCGAATGAGTGATATTGACTGGGGCTCGGCCCACGAGGAAGAACCCACGGCGGTCGAACAGGCGCTTGCCGACGTCCAAGCGCGGGGCAACAAGCTCAAGACGAGAAGGCGCGCAACTATCGGTGGCTTCGGCGGCACTGTTGCGGTCATCGCTGTCTTGGCGCTTGTCACATTCAACGGCGGCCTCAACAAGCATCCAAACAACGATGTGGCGAGCCCGAATACGCCCACAACTGCATTCAAACCAGTACTGGTCAGTGACGTCCTGGCCAAGTCGGGCGACACGTTGGCCAAGCTAAACACTCTGTCTGCTACTCAGAGCAAAAAACAGTTTTGTGTTCCCGGTGCTTCCTTGGACGGACACTGCTCGCCGAGCTCGAACGAAGCACAGTTCCGACTCAGGAGCGACGGAAGCTCTTGGAGACATTTCAAGGACACGACGACCGTGGGTGCAGTACATCCGGAAGAGACGATCGGGGTTCAGACACCTACGGTCGAAGAACATCTGGGCAACACGGATCCGGCTCAGCCTAAGAAGACGACATCAGCGACCTTTACTCTCTACAAATCTGTCGGTTATGACTATCTGGGCTTTGCCGCCAATGCCGACTACACCTATGCGTCGCTCCTAATCCAGCTGGCCGAACACCATGATGCAACT
>JBBSGY010000044.1:0-9955 GCA_038253645.1 Acidimicrobiales bacterium | reverse complement strand
CTCGCCGAGAAGCTCGGACGCCCGCTCGAGAGTGATCTCTTCGACCGACTCAGATCGCGGAACCGATGCGTTGGTCTCACCATCTGTGCAGTAAGGACCGAAACGTCCGTCTTTGATCACGATCTTCTTGCCTGTTGCGGGATCGTCGCCCAGTTCACGCAGCGCAGCGGCGGCGGCTTGACCACGACGGCGCTTCGGCTCGGCGAAAATCGCGAGCGCTTCTTCAAGGGTGACCGTGAACAACATCTCTTCGGATTCGAGACTGCGACTGTCACTGCCCTTCTTGATGTATGGGCCGTAGCGACCATTTAGCGCAACGATCTCGTCGTTCGACTCGGGCTCGACTCCCACCAGGCGTGGCAGGCTCAGCAGACGCATTGCCTCATCGAACGTGATGAGCTCGGGGCGCATGTTCTTGAGCAGTGACGCTGTCTGAGGCTTGTCTTTTGACTCGGGATCCAGCTCGCCCACCTGAACGTACGGACCGAACCGACCGGACTTCACAAGAACCGGTAGACCAAGCTCGGGGTGGTTGCCGAGGTTGCGCTCCTTCGATGATTCGAAAAGCTCTTCGGCGCGCTCGACAGTAATCTCGTCGGGCGCCGTGCCCTCGGGAATCGGAGCCATTTCGTCGCCGCGCTGCAGGACAGCACCACCCCAACGAACGCGAATGACGATCTCTTCGCCGTTTTGATCTTGACCGAGCGGAATGGTGTTGACGGCGCGCGGGTCGATCTCTTGAATGCGGTCGTCGGAGACAAGCGACTTCAGACCTTGCTTACCATTCCCGCCGGTTCCATGTTCGGCTCCACCGCCGGTTCCATGTTCGGCTCCACCGCCGGTTCCATGTTCGGCTCCACCGCCGGTTCCATGTTCGGCTCCGCCACCGGTTCCATGTTCGGCTCCGCCGAAGTAGAAAGAGGTGAGCCATGGGATGGTTTCGCTGTTTCCGCTGGCAATCGAGTCGAGATCGTTTTCCATCGACGCGGTGAAGCCGTAATCGACGAGGTAGCCGAAGTTCTCTTCGAGCAAACGCACGACCGAGAATGCAACCATGCTGGGTACCAGTGCGCTGCCCTTCTTCCAGCAGTAACCGCGTTGTTGAATTGTGTTGATGATCGACGCATACGTCGACGGGCGGCCAACACCAAGTTCTTCGAGTGTCTTTACGAGCGATGCTTCCGTATAACGCGCGGGCGGTTGCGTCGCGTGACTGCGAGCGGCCATGCCTTCGTTTCCGTCTGCATCGACATCAGCACCAGTTTCATGCTCGCCGCCTTCGGCAGCGAGGTTTAGTGAGTTGCCTTGGTGTAGATCGGGCAGGTGAATTTCTCGGTCTTCGAGCTCGGCGTCGGGATCGTCCGCGCCTTCGACGTAGGCACGCAAATAGCCGGGGAAAGTGATGGTCTTGCCAGAAGCCGAGAACTCCGCGTTTTCATTCTGAGATGAAGTTGCCGAGACCCGCACATTGAGGCTTTGGCCCTTCGCGTCAGCCATCTGCGAGGCAACAGTGCGCTTCCAGATGAGTTCGTAGAGCTTTGCTTCGTCTGTTGTCTTTCCCACCTCGCGCGCAACTTGCTCGGGCTTGAGGAATTGATCACCCGACGGACGAATTGCTTCGTGTGCCTCTTGCGCGTTCTTGACTTTCTTTTCGTACCGACGCGGTTGATCGGGAACGTATTCGGCGCCGTACAGCTGACGTGCTTGTTCACGCGCAGCAGTAAGAGCCTGTTCCGACAACGTGGTGCTGTCAGTACGCATATAAGTGATGTGACCTTGTTCGTAAAGGTGCTGCGCGGCCTGCATTGCGCGACGCGAACTGAAGCGAAGCTTGCGGCCCGCCTCTTGTTGCAGTGTCGACGTCATGAACGGTGCATACGGCTTGCGGGTATACGGCTTTTCTTCAACTGAAGTCACGTTGTACGTGGAATCGGCCAAACGGTCGACCAGCCCGGTTGCACGCTCGCCGTCGAGCAGAACGAGATCGCCTTTCGTGAGCTGACCGTCTTCGCCGAAATCACGACTGGTTGCAAGCTTTTGCCCGTCGAGCGAAACAAGGTTTGCCGAAAAAGTAGGGACGGTCTCGCCGTCAACTTTGTCGAAAGCCGCCGTGATACCCCAGTACTCAGCCGAAGTGAATCGAATGCGAGCACGCTCGCGTTCCACAAGGATTCGGGTTGCGACCGACTGGACACGGCCGGCCGAGAGTCCTTGCTTGACCTTCTTCCAGAGAACCGGCGAAAGTTCGTAGCCGACCAAGCGGTCGAGAATGCGACGGCCTTCTTGGGCGTCGACGAGGTGACGATCGAGTTCGCGGTAATTCTCAACCGCGTGCTGGATAGCAGATTTGGTGATCTCGTGAAACACCATTCGCTTCACGGGAACGCTCGGGTTGAGGACTTCGAGGAGGTGCCACGCGATGGACTCACCTTCTCGGTCCTCATCGGTTGCGAGATATAACTCGCTCGCACCTTTCAGAAGTTCTTTAAGTTTGCTGACCTGCTGCTTCTTTTCGCGGGAAACCACGTAAAGGGGCTTGAAGTCGTTGTCGACGTCGACTCCGAGCCGGCTCCAGGCCTCACCCTTATATGCGGCGGGAATGTCCGCAGCGTCTTGTGGCAGGTCACGGACGTGGCCGATCGAAGATTCGACGACGAAGTCGTTTCCCAAGAACCGCGAAATGGTCTTTGCCTTCGCAGGCGACTCAACTATGACGAGAGGTTTAGGCACAGTCCTTCTACCCTTGCACATCATGGACTCATTCCTCCCGACACTGGTTGTCGCCAGCACTTTCTCAGCCCGTCACCTGGTGGAGACCTTCGGCACCTTCGGTGTCATCGCAATCGTCTTCGCAGAGTCCTGGTTTGCATTTTTTCTGCCGGGCGACTCCTTGCTTGCCGCCGCGGGATTCGTGGCATCCCAGGGACGCATGAATCTGCCACTTCTCTGCGTGGGTGTCACAATCGCCGCTGTTGCAGGCAACCAGGTTGGTTACGCCTTCGGTCGGAAGATGGGGCCAAGCCTCTTCGAAAGAGACTCGCGGTTCTTTCGTAGGCGAAACCTCGAGAAGGCGCATGCCTACTTCGAGAAAAATGGCCCGAAGACGATTGTAATCGCGCGCTTCGTGCCGATCGTCCGCACGTTTGCATGTGTCGTCGCCGGCGTTGCGCGCATGGATTACAAGCTGTTTCTCACTTACAACGTGATCGGTGCTGCGGGTTGGGGAACGGGCGTAACTGTTGCCGGTTGGGGTCTCGGCAAGTGGCTCGGCAAAGAATTCCCGATCGACAAATACATACTGCCGTTCATTGCAATTGTTATCGCGATCTCTTTCATCCCGTTTGTCATCGAGATGCGCAAGGCAAAGAAGGAAAACGCAGAGGGCGGCGCTCCGAAGAAGAGCGAAGCACTGAACGGCAAGAATTAGTACTCCTGGTCAGTAATGAGTACTTTTTGAGACGTGAGCGACGGAGAGCGCATTCGCAATGAGATCGGCCAAATACTGCGAACCGCTCGTACGCGCGCTGACCTGACTGGTTGGAGTCTCGGCGATCGCGTCGAATTGACACAATCCCAGATCTCTAAGGTCGAACACGGTAAGTCAAACGTTTCCAAAACACTTGGCCGTCGCATCGTCGAAGCGACCGCTATGTCAAGTCGTGAACGCGAGAAGTTTCTCGATCTCGTCAACGCGTTGACGACGATCCGTGACGGATCACTTGCGACGTGGAATGAATTCGTGGATACACAGCGTTTACAGGCCGCACGCGAAGAGGATGCGAGCCATCTGCAGATCGCATCGGTCTCATGTATTCCCGCGCTTCTTCAGACAGAGACTTACGCGAAAATGATGCTGGCACGTAATTTCGAGATCGGTGCGAATTTCGACGCAGACACCGGCGCGTATGTTCTCGACAGAATGCGCCGCAAGACTTCGCTCCACAACCCGATGAAGCGCTGTGAGTTCATTTTTTGGACTCACCTCATTACGCACCTGTCGCCACTCATCAATGCTAGATCGAGACTGTTTCAACTCGACTCGATCATCGAGATCGGCGCACTGGAGAATGTGAGCATCTTGCTGATACCAACGCAGCAAATCGCAGAAGTTGTGTTTCCACTCAAAGATATCGCGATAATCGACGGCTCAGTAGTTACCATCGACATAGCCGGTAGCACCGAATTCGTCGAGTACGAGCCATTAGTCGCGATTCACCGTTCGGAATTTGCCGAACTCCGCAGACTTGCCATGAACGAAGGCGAGTCTGCGGAGTTCATCAGGTCGGCAAGATCGGCGTTAAGCGCCATTGACCTCACACGTGTTTAGACGTCGAACTCGGCGTCTTTCACTCCTGCAAGAAACGCTTTCCACTCCTTGAAGTTGAATTCGAGCTCCGCTCTGTCCGGTTGCTTCGAGTCTCGAACCATGACACGAGACGAAGTACGCATTACTGCTACACAGCCGTCGTTGCCCGAATAACTGGATGTCTTGAATATTTTGTCTTCCATGACGCACATCATTTGATATGGCTAGCTAGCCGACAACCATGTTCTTTTAGCCGCGTTATTCAAAACGAACCAGGCGCTTCCCGCACCATTGAGCGCGAAATAGCCGTTACTTGAAACTCGCTCCTCTGCAACAGACGAAGGTCGTTCACTAACAAGTGTTGCGTCTCAGGCAGGTCAGTTGCGACGAAAGCGAGGGGAACCATCGGCTACTTCTTCGTCGAAAACATCTTCGTCCGCCAGGTTCCAACCGAGAATTGCAATCGGAGCCCATGGCACTGCATAAAAGCCTCCGATGAAAAGAACCCAAGCGATGCGATCGAACGCGACTGGTCCTACTTCAATTCCGAGTGTGTCAAGGTTCGCAAAGAACGCGCCTAGAAACGCAACGCTCGTCCAGACGATTCGAAAGCCGATTCGATACGCATGCGCGACCTGTTCACGTTGACGTTCGTCGAGTGGCGCGTCGTGCGCCACCACCATGTTGCGAGTCGCGTTCCAGCTAAACCACATGATGGCGTAGGCGGTTATCAGCCAGACGGGAAGTCCGGATTCCTTCGAAACGAGTGCGGTCAGCAGCAAGCTGACAACAATCCCGATCGAAATCACCACGATCAATCGACGGCGCACTTTCATCGCCGGGATCGGAATTGCGCTGCTGCGATAAAAGGATGCCCCGAGGCGCCGGCGCATCCAACTCAGGTAACGCGAAATCATGATTTTCCTTCGATCAATTGAGCAGCAGAGAGCGGCGAGAACGGTCGTGTGGAGAAAACAGCTTCGATCGGTTGACCGAATGCCTCACTCAGTCGAAATGCCAGCTCGAGGCTCGGGTTGAAATCCCCACGCTCCAGATAGCCGACGGTTTGGTAGTTGACCCCGATCAGCTCCGCGAGCTGCTTGCGAGACCACCCTCGCTCAGCACGCAACATGGGAAGACGGTTGTAGATAGCCAGCTGGCTTGTTGCGGCTGACCCACTGTTTGTTTTCGCCATACATACAATGTTGTAGATCTACAATGTTTTGTCAAGTTTAAAGCCTCGGGTCAACCTATAAGGCTTGGCCGGCCGTTTGCCGTTTACGCCACCGACGTAGTGACGCTGGCGAGCTCGGCTAGCCACGGACACCGATCGCGTCCACATCGAAGTTGTACCAACCGATTTGGGGCTCGACGTTCGAATCAACGTTGGCCCGCACTCGGGTGGAGCCGAGCCCATGGAACTGCAGAGCGTTGTTGTCAAAGACTGGGAAGGTGGCCAAAAGTGGCTCGATCGTACGATGTTTCCCCCGAGTCGCAGCTTGTTCGTCGACGAGAAAGGAAGTGTTCTCGAGATGGACATCGGATGAAGCATTCGCAACCAACGCTCTGCGGGGCGTCGTCCCAGTTTCAGTGTGCGATAGCCGCTTTTGGACAGATCCGACGCCCATCACGGCCCAACTGGCAGCCGATTGGGAGAGGGCAGTCTCGCAATAACAAAAGCCCCCGCCGGCATGCCGAGCGGGGCTCTCGTGTTGCAATTAATTGCTTGAAAGACCTTGGCGAATTACGCGCAGGCGCTCCACCAACTCCGTGTCGTGACCGACGTCGACAATCACGCGGTCGAGTGCAATGACCAGTTCTGGAGACTGCGACCGGGTTTCACCCGGTTGGGCTTTTTTTAGTGTCTCCCCCGACGATTGATCGCTGCTGTCGATAGTCGCGCTTTGCATCTTCGAGTACGCAACCGCGCACACGAGCACGACCACTGCACCAGCAGTGATCGCAATGCGTGCCGCGTTGTTGTCCGACAGTGAGATGACGGCAGGCAATAACAACAGTGAGATGAGGTTCATCACCTTGATGAGCGGGTTGAGTGCGGGACCTGACGTGTCTTTGAACGGGTCACCAACTGTGTCGCCGATAACTGCCGCCTTGTGCTGTTCCGAACCCTTTACACCGATGTCTTCGATGAGCTTCTTTCCATTGTCCCAAGCGCCACCGGCGTTCGAAAGGAAGTTGGCCATCAAAGCGCCGCTGATGATTGCAACGACCAGGAACGCGCCGAGTGCCATGTAACCAAGACCGAAACCGATGGCGACCGGCGTCAGCACAGCGAGTAGTGCGGGCGTTGCGAGCTCACGAAGTGCGGCACTGGTGCAGATGTCGATAATGCGGCCGTATTGCGGGCGCTCCGTGTAGTTCATGATCCCGGGGTGCTCCCGGAACTGGCGACGCACTTCGTTGACGACGACACCGGCCGAACGACCGACCGCACGAATAGTCAACGCCGAAAACAAGAACGGAACTGAACCACCGATGAGTGCGCCGATGAACACCTTCGGGTCTGCAACGTTGATCTGCGTTGCTGCGTTGCGGAACAACTCGGTCCCAGCAAGACCCAAGTGATACTGCTCGCCGATCGTCTCGATGTAAGACGCGAACAACGCGACGGCTGCAATAACCGCAGAGCCGATTGCGAAGCCTTTCGTAACGGCCTTTGTGGTGTTACCGACTGCGTCGAGACTGACGAGAATCTTTTCGGTCTCACCGTTGAGCTCGCCTGCCATCTCGGCAATACCCGCCGAGTTGTCTGAGACCGGACCAAAGGTGTCTTCGCTGACAACGATTCCGGTTGTGGTCAACATGCCCATGCCAGTGAGTGCAACGAGGTAGAGCGAGAACTGCAGGTTTCCGTCGCCAAGCCACATTGCCGCACCGATTGCTGCGGCAATTGCGATGACCGCGTAAACCGCGGACTCCATGCCACTCGAGATGCCTGACAACACGTTGGTAGCAGGGCCGGTCTTCGAAGCCTCTGCGATCTCCTTCACCGGAGCGTGCTCGGTCGAGGTGAAATAACCCGTTAGGCGGCTGAGGACTTGACCGAGCACGAGCCCGATGAGTACCGCGCCACCGACTTTCCACTCACCGACGTAGGTAAGTGCAACTGCCATAACACCAATAGCTGTAATAACGCCGGCGAGAAGAAAGCCTCTGTTGATCGGCGCCATTGCGCTCTTGTCATTCTTCTTTGCGCGCACTGCAAGGATTCCGATGATCGATGCACCGATACCTATCGCCTGACAAATAACCGGGAACACAACACCAAGTTGCGGATCCTGACCGATCGACTTGAAGGCGGCAACACCAAGAATGATCGAAGCAACGAGCGTTACGAGGTACGACTCGAAGAGGTCAGACGCCATACCCGCACAGTCACCGACGTTGTCACCGACGTTGTCGGCGATGGTTGCCGGGTTGCGCGCATCGTCTTCAGGAATTCCCGCTTCGACTTTGCCGACCAGGTCAGCGCCGACATCGGCGGCCTTTGTGAAAATTCCACCACCGACTCGCAAAAAGAGCGCCAGTAGAGATCCACCAAAACCGAAGCCGACGAGAATCGACGAGGCAGTGTTCTGGAAGATCGCGATGATCAGAACCGCACCACCAAGACCAAGGCCGACCGTAAACAGGCCCGCAACACCGCCCGTGCGGAAAGCAACGTCGAGCGCACGCGGCATCGAGCCCTGGCGTGCAGCCTCAGCAGTCCGCACATTGCCGCGAACGGCGAGGCTCATGCCGATGTATCCGGTCAAGGCGGAAAGACATCCACCGAAAATGAACGCGGCAACGCGCCAAAGTCCTGATTCGACGCTGCTGAATGCAGTTGTCGCGTCGGGACGCAATATCTCGGTGGAGGTAAAGTAAACGAGTATCGCGACAGGCAGAATGATGATCGCAATCGTCTTGAAC
This sequence comes from Acidimicrobiales bacterium, assembly GCA_038253645.1. Classification (GTDB taxonomy): domain Bacteria; phylum Actinomycetota; class Acidimicrobiia; order Acidimicrobiales; family JBBSGY01; genus JBBSGY01. The sequence goes on along the minus strand of JBBSGY010000044.1, from coordinate 1,716 downwards.
TGGCGCGACAGGTATGCCATTGCGCCCTCTTGAATCGACTCGGCGATTTCGATCATCTTGGGTGTGCCTCTGTCAGCACTCAACACGTTGCGCATCAATGCTGCGCCAACCAAAAGTGCGAGTACTGCAGATCCACCTGCAATGGCTAACCAAGTCCACTCCGCGCTGTTCAGAACAAAGTCCTGATATCCGCCTTCGGCGGCTAGTACGGGTTTCATTACCTCAATTGCTCCTTTCGTTGGGAGCTACGCGAGCTCCGCTCGAATCACTGGGTGGTACGCGAGCCGGGGCTTTTCCGATCACGAAAATGTTGTTGGCGACTGTGCCGCCGACGACGTGATCATTTCCGTCAACCCGCACGCTGAGGGGACCATCAAACGGCTGACGGTCGCGCAGCTCAATTACGACACCCGGGCGCACACCGAGTGTCTCGAGAAACTCAGCAACGTCTGTCTGGGTGTCTCCGGACAATGCGACTACTGCTTCGGCGCCGACTTCCATCTCGGAGAGCCGGTGGGATTGCGGCACTTCACTAGCGTCGGGATGGGGGATCGGAAATCCGTGCGGGCACACTTCGGGATAGCCGAGCGCTGCATACATTCGCACTTCGACCTCTTGGGGAATCTGATGCTCGAACGTCGTTGCGAGCCGGTCTGCCTCTTTCCACGAGTACTGCAGAAAGTCAGCGAGGAATCGCTCAACGATGCGGTGACGCCTTATTACGGCGACGGCGAGTTCATGACCCTTGGCGGTCAATTCGACGCCTCGATAGGGCCGGTGCACCACCAAATCCCGATCAGCAAGCCGCTTTACACCTACCGTCACGGTTCCGGGCGTCACGCCGAGTCGGTCTGCGACGTCACTGGTGTGCGCAGCGCCGCCCTTGGGAGACAAACCTGGCGACGAAAGACGGAAAATCGCCTTGAGCAACTCACGTTCTGATTTAGTCGAGGTCGGTTCCATAATTGAATTCGCCGCACCTTAGATTTTGGCGAGACAAAAATCCAGTACCTGAATCGGTTGAGTTCGGGTACGAAATGTCGCGTCCTCAGAGCTCAGAGTTGCTGAGCCCGCTCGCACATGAGCGTCATGCGCACCTGCGAACGGCCATGGTCGGTCAGCTCGATTACGGCGTCGTCGACAAGTGAGGCGATGAAAGGAAGCGTCGGAGCGACATTGTCACTTGCGTCGCCCTCGGCTGCGACGCCCTCAACGACTATCTCGATGCGGTCATTGACGCCGTCACAGCCGATTACCAGCGACTTGGTTACAGCCGTATGGTCATCGATGGCCAACACGCAAGCTTCCGAAACAGCGAGTTTCAAGCTGTCCAGCTGGTCATCCGAGAGTTGATAACGCTCGTCTGCGATCGACGAAACAACCAATCGGGCAAGCGAAACGAACTCGGCGTGCCGCGGAATTGCCAGCTCGACGAGGCGCATCAGATCCTCATCTAGCCACGGGTGGCTGCGTCGACCGAATCAAAAATTGAAAAGACTTTTGTCAGGCCCGTGATCTCGAACACTTTCAAGATGCGGCGCTGAGTACTCACCAAAACCAAGTCGCCCTCATGCGAGCGAAGGCGTTTGAGGCCACCGACAAGCACCCCGAGCCCTGTTGAATCGAGAAAATCGACTCCTTCGAGATCGACGACAACCCGATAGTGCCCTTCACCTGCGAGTTCGACAAGGCGCTCGCGTAAGCGAGGTGCCGTGT
>JBBSGY010000043.1:0-9987 GCA_038253645.1 Acidimicrobiales bacterium | reverse complement strand
GATCATTGGCCGTGGCGAGATCTATTCACGACTGCTAGCGCTGATCGTTTAACTGTCACACCCCCTTCGTATTGTGTTGTCCATGCGGTTCAGTAGGGCGGCGGGTGAGGTTGTCTCATCCGTTGAGACGTTGGTCTCTTGTGATGTGTCGTTGCTTTCGGGTGAAGATGCCGAGCGGGAGCTTCGGCGTCTGACGCGCGCTCGCAATCAGCTCGATGCAACATGTGGTTCGCTCGCTGACCAGGCTGTTCGTGGGGGTATGGCCTATGGATCAATGAATGCGCCGTCTTGGCTGGCTGGAGCAATTGGAGTCTCTGAGCGTGACGCTCGTCAGTTGCTAAAGACCCAACGCAAGCTCGCTTGTTTGCCCGAGGTTTTACTTGCCGCTAGATCAGGTGATCTCTCAGCCGAAAAGGCCAGAGCAATCGCAAATGGCGCTGAAGGTGATCTTGATTCTGCCCGGTCACTACTTGGTGGTGCTTCATCTAAATCAGTCGAAGAGATCCAAGAGCAGGCTCGATGCATTGCTCGCATCAAGGCCGGCTCTGAGAAGGCAAACCATAAACGGCTTCGAAGTAAGCGAATGTGTTCTGTCTGGAAAGACCGTGACGGTCTTATCTGCACATTGACCAAGAACACTCCTGATGCAGTAGGGCCGTTTCTATCCCGTTTACGTGAATTCGAACTCAAGACACCCCGTGAGTCGGGAAGTTCTCCTGGTGCTCATCGATGTGATGCGTTCTTTTCAATGTTTGCAGATAGTGGCGGGTCAGAAGTGCGTAACAACGTCTTTGTTCACATTGACTACGAGGCATTGATGCGTGGCTGGACCGAATCCGGCGAGACGTCTGAAGTGGCAGGTCTTGGTGACATCCCTGTCGGCCTAGTCCAAGAGATGCTGAATGACTGCGTGCTACGGGTCGTGCTCAAAAGCGAAAACAAGCTGATCTGGTATGGAACATCTGATGATGAGCTACCAAGGCGCATCAAGCAAGCAGTCCGGGCAAAGTTCAAGCATCGCTGTGCGAGCTGTGGTGACTATGGAAATCAGGTCGATCACATAATCCCCCGTGTGAGAGGTGGCACACACGCCATCGACAATCTGCAGAACCTCTGTGAGTGCTGCCATGCGTCAAAAACGACGCGAGATGCTCCATGGACCTCAGAGGTGATCTACGGACGCAAACGCAATCAGTTCGACGATACGGGGTGAGGGCGGGGATGAAGGGTGAGGGTGAGGCGGCTGTTAGATGAATCGAGTTGAGCGCGATTGTCCGTGCCATTGCTAACTGAAGAAGACCTTTGCAACCTCGAACAGCTCGGGGTCGAGTGTTTTCAGCTCAGTCACTGCCTCGGCGAGCGGAACAACGACGATCTTGTCATTACGTAGCGAGACCATGTTTCCGAAGGCCTTTTCGTGCACTGCGTCGATTGCACGAACACCGAATCGGGTGGACAAAACGCGGTCAAATGCTGTCGGCGTGCCACCTCGCTGAATATGTCCTAACACCGTGACACGAGTCTCGAAACCGGTCCGCTCTTCGATTGCACTCGCAACGAGCTGGCCTATCCCGCCAAGCCGAACGTGGCCAAATGCGTCGAGTTCACCTGCGGCCAGCTCGAGTGTGCCTTCTTTTGGAGACGCACCCTCTGCGACAACGATAATCGATGCGTATCGGCCCTTTTCGTGGCGCGCCTTGATCTTTGCCGAAACCTCGTCAATATCAAACGGCACTTCGGGAATGAGAATCTCCGCGGCACCACCGGCGATGCCGGCGTATGCCGCGATCCAACCAGCGTGCCGGCCCATAACTTCACAGACAAGTACGCGATCATGTGACTCGGCGGTCGTATGCAAGCGATCGATTGCGTCCGTAGCGACTTGTACGGCGGTGTTGAAACCAAATGTCACCTCAGTAGCAGAAAGATCGTTGTCGATCGTCTTTGGAACGCCGACGACCGCAATGCCTTCCTGCGCAAGTTTGTTCGCAACGCCAAGGGTGTCTTCGCCACCTATCGCAATCAGTGCATCGCACTCGTGCCGCTTCAGCGTGTCTTTGACTCGCTCTGGACCACCGTCGATCTTGTACGGATTGGTGCGCGAAGTGCCGAGAATCGTTCCGCCGCGCGGAAGGATGCCGCGGCAAGTTTCAACGTCGAGTCGCTGTGAGATGTCTTCGACAAGGCCCCTCCATCCGTCGCGAAAACCGACGAACTCGTCGCCGTGAGCCTCTTCGCCCTTGCGTACAACCGCCCTAATGACCGCGTTGAGACCCGGGCAGTCGCCACCACCGGTAAGAACTCCAACTCGCATTGCCAACCCCTCCACCCCTCACCCCTCACGCTTCACGCTCACGTCGAAAACAAGATTCCGCCAAAGGGCAACCTATCCTCAGACGGCTGGTTCTTCAGACGGCTGGTTCTTCAGACGGCTGGTTCTTCAGACGGCTGGTTCTTCAGACGGCTGGTTCTTCAGACGGCTGGTGCTAGAGACTGATGGTCTCTCCCACCTGTAGGGGGCGGCCGGCCCGTTCCCGCGAGAGCTGCTGCACGATCGGGCGAACATCTTTACCCGTCGGGCTGGACTTGGTGGCGATGGACCAGAGAGTGTCGCCGGTTTGAACTGTCCACGTGTGCGAGGCCGCGGGAACCATCGGTGCGCCCGCGGGCCCCGCTGGCGAGCCGGGTCCGTTCAGCAAGCTGCCGCCCGCATGGACGAGGCCGAATCCACCAACGGCGATGATTGCCGCCAGCGCCACGGCCAGTAGACGGCGTTGCCGGTAAACCTGCTTCGGCAAGCGGTTGATGGTTGGGCCTGACAAGACAAGACGAAGGTGTGACTCGGCGTTCGGCAATGCCTTTTCGGGAAGCATGCGCTGATGCCTTGATGCAATGCGGTTCGGTAAAGCACTCATGGTCTCTCCTCCTCCTCCTCCTGCGGCACAGCTCATATGCTGCCTACACTCGAACGCCCGCTCGGTGAACGAACGTTTGCTCAACGGATAGCCAAGCATGAACACTCGTTCGCTGCAAGCCCCGATTCTTCCATTCTCGAAATTCTCTTCCCCACAGCGTTCGGACCAGGAGTCATCATTAATCGAAAATATGCTCGGGCGAACCTTCGTTCGTGTAACGTCGTTTCTGATCACCCCCCAAGCTTACGAACGGGGTGAGACACTTTAAGTCTCAAACATGGTCTGAACAGGCCATTGACCACCCACGGAGGGCATTAGAGCGATGACCAGGACAACCGTTCCACTCACCGGCAAGCGCCTCGAAATTCTTGAATTCATCGATGAGCAGCTCCGTAAAAACGGGTTTCCGCCGTCAGTGCGCGAGATCGGCGAGGCGGTAAAGCTGACATCCTCGTCGTCGGTCCATGCTCACCTCAAAAGGCTTTCCACGGACGGCTTTCTACGCCGTCACCCAACGAAGCCACGTGCGATCGAGGTGTGTTGGGACTCCGGCTCCAACTCCGTCCTGCTCCGCCGCCCGGCGCGCCACGTTCCCCTTGTCGGAGATGTCGCGGCCGGAACCAACGTGCTCGCACAAGAGAATCTCGAAGAAATGCTGCCGGTTCCCGAAGACTTCACCGGCGACGGGCAACTGTTCATGCTTCGCGTACGTGGCGAATCGATGATCCAAGCCGGCATTCTCGACGGCGACTACGTGGTGGTTCGCCAAGAGTCGGTCGCTCGCAACGGTGAAATCGTCGTTGCCGGCATCCCCGGCGATGAAGCAACCGTCAAGACCTTCCGTCGCAAGGGCAACCAAATCGTCCTCGAACCGTCCAACCCCGCTTACGAAGACCTGGTCTACAAGCCGAACGAAGTGGAGATCTACGGCAAGGTGGTCACCGTCTTGCGCAAACTCTAACCCGACTGCCGGTAACGTCGCAGCGTGAATGACGCGCTGGTCAAACTACTTGCCGAGCTGGTCGACATTCCGTCGGTAAGCCGCGATGAACAGGCACTCACCGCGCATCTGCGAGAGCTGATCCCATCAAGCCTCAAGATTGTTCACGACGAAGACAGCGTGCTCGTGGCTATGCCCAACGTTCGATCCGGTAGACCGTTGATAGTGCTGTGCGGCCACACAGATACGGTGCCGATTTCGAACAACCTGCCCAGTCGAATCGAGAACGGGCTGATGTTCGGATGCGGCACATGTGACATGAAGGCAGGAATTGCCTCGATGATCAAACTTGCCGAGTGGTGGGACACTGCCGAAAATGCCGAGTTTGATCTCGGCATTTGCCTTTTCGGCCGCGAAGAGATCGGCGAGGGGGCAAATCCGTTGCCGCACATGTTCGACACCTGCCCGGAAATCCACACAGCAGATCTCGTTGTAGTGATGGAGCCAACGTCCAACGCCATCGAAGTCGGCTGCCAGGGCATCATCGATCTCGAGTTGACCTTTAAGGGCCGACGTGCCCACACTGCGCGCCCGTGGATGGGTGAGAACGCAGCGCACAAAGCAATTCAGGCGTTGCAAGAGTTCACACGCATGGAGCCGAACGACGTCGAGATAGACGGCCTGGTGTTTCGCGAGGTCGCCAGCGTAGTTTTCGTCGAGGGCGGCGTTGCATGCAATGTGTTGCCATCTGAAGTTCGAGTTCACATCAACATTCGATATGCGCCGAACCGCTTGCCCGAAGAGGCGAATGAAATCTGGACGTCCCGGTTTCGAGACGTTGCAGAGGTTCGGATCATCGATAATGTTCCGCCTGCGAAAGCCGAGCCACGTCACCCGCTCGTGCAGCGTCTACTCGCCGCCGGCGCGACTGCAATCGCTCCGAAACAGGCGTGGACAAATGTCGCGGACTTCACCGGACGCGGGATCTCTGCAGTCAACTTCGGAGCCGGTGACCCGTCGTTCGCACATCGTGAGGACGAGCGCCTCGAAATCGCAGCTCTTGTCGAGAACTACCGAATTCTTCGCAACTTCTTTGAAGGACCAATGTTTGAAGGACCAATCTTTGGAGGCCCACTCTGAGCGACATCGACAGACTGACCAAGAGCATCGACGACGGCTGGAACGATCCCGAAAAGATCGATGCGAGCGCTGTCGAAGCGGCGATTGCGCTTCTTGACGCAGGTGAAATTCGCGTGGCATCCCCCATTCCCGGTGGTTGGCAAGTCAATGAGTGGGTGAAGCGAGCCGTACTCTCCTACTTCCGAATTCGACCGAACGAGACGATCGAGTCAGGTTGGTTCGAATACCGCGACAAGGTTCCGGTTAAACGTAATTTCGAAAAGCAGGGTGTTCGTGCCGTCCCCCCGGCGACGGCGCGTTACGGAAGCTATCTGGCACCGGGGGTAGTACTCATGCCGAGCTACGTCAATATCGGAGCATGGGTCGGAGAAAACACAATGGTCGACACGTGGGCGACCGTGGGCTCGTGCGCACAAATTGGATCCAACGTGCACCTTTCGGGTGGGGTCGGAATCGGTGGTGTGCTCGAGCCCGTGCAGGCGGCCCCGGTCATCATCGAAGACGGTGCGTTCATCGGGTCGCGCTGCGTCGTTGTCGAGGGCGCACGCGTCGGCAGTGAAGCCGTGCTTGGGGCAAACGTGGTCATTACTTCGACCACAACGGTCATTGATGTAACCGGATCCGTTCCGGTTGAACATCGCGGATCGGTCCCGCCCCGGGCAATCGTCATTCCCGGAACACGAACAAAGATATTTCCTGCGGGAGAATACAACCTGCCGACAGGTTTGATCGTCGGCTGGCGCAACCCCGGGATGGAAGGAAAAGTTCAACTAAACGACGTGCTTCGCGAACACGGCGCCGCTGTTTAGCCGACGTATACGCGCGGGATGCGGTTGCGTAGCCCCATCAATACGTCGTACGCGTTCGTACCCCACCGGAGCGAAACGTCTCGCGCTGTTATTTCGGCGGCACCCTGCCTGCCAATGACAACTGCTGTGTCACCAACATTGCATTCGGCGTTGTCAGGTACGCGAACTACAAATTGATCGACGCAAACGCGCCCGAGCACGAGCGTTTCCACTTCACTCAATAGAACCGAGTTCGCGCACGGTGGATAGCGTCGAATGCCGTCGCCATAGCCAAGGCCGATGGTCGCAATGCGGTGCGGCTCGGTCGCAACATACTCCCATGCGTAACTGACACCACTTCCAGGTTCGACCGAATTCACATTCGTAACGTTTGCTTTCAACGACATGACCCAGCCAACGCCTTCAGGCATGACAGCGAATTTCGAAGGGGCAATTCCGTATGCCGCCGACCCCATGCGCACCATGTCGAGCCGGGCTTCGGGTATGCGCAGCGCCCCGGTCGAGTTGGCGATATGCAACATTCGTTCGAGACCCATCCCCTTCGCGATGGCTGCGCATTTCATGAATCCCGAAAGCGACTTGTACGCCGGCTCGAGGTCTTCGATCGCGGCGGAGAAAAAATGTGCGGCATACGCAACCACTGAGTCGCGCATCGCAGGAGTCAGCGACTGCAACAACGACTCGAACTTGTTCATAGCCACGCCGGAACGTGCCATGCCGGCGTCGATTTCGACATGTAGATAAGGACGATGCCCGTGAGTTTCGGCCGCAAGCATTGCCCGTTCGAATTGATCGAAGCGCCAGACAAAGAAATGAACACCGTGCGCAACACAGAAGTCGATCTCTTCGTCATCCATCGGCGTAATCATGAGAATCGGAACGTCGATACCCGCTTTGAGGAGTTGTTCGGTTTCGCCGATGGTCGCCAGCCCAAGCATGTCGGCACCTGCGGCAACGGCTTCTTGTGCCATGCGCACAATGCCGTGGCCATACGCGTTTGCCTTCACAACCTGCAGCATCTGCGTTCCAACGACCTGCTTCAACGTCCTGATGTTTTGTCGGAACTGAACGAGGTCGACTTCGCACCAGGCCGAACGGTAGGTCACTCTCCTAGTGCTCCATCCACTAGAGACTCCGTCGAAACGTTATTCCGTACTGCCCCGGATCTAGTTCACCCTGGTAGACCTCGACGGCGGTGCCTGTCATGGAGACGTTACCGCCTTCTTTCCATTCGACTTCAAGTAATCCGCCCTTGAGCTCCATCTGCACGCTTTCGCCTAAGAGTCCACGTCGCTTCCCGGCGACCGCTACCGCGCAAGCGCCGGTGCCGTCGGCAAATGTTTCGCCGGTTCCACCGCGCTCGAATGTGCGCCCACGCACGTTGCCATTCGCCATCACCGAAGCGATCTCGATGTTTACTCCGTTTGGAAAACGCTCTTCGTCACTCTGAATGAGTGGACCGACAAGATCTAGCGGGACGCGATCAACATCGTCAACGAATATCACGGCGTGCGGGTTACCGATAGAGACCTCGGTGATGCGAAAAGCTTGACCGCCGCGCACAATCTCTTCCATGAGCTTCGACGCGAACTTCGGTACCCCCATGTCAACGGTGACCCTGTCGACGGTCTTGTCAGGCCGGCGCGCAAGGCGTACTGGCTTAACACCATCGTGCGTCTCGATCTCGATTGTTTCGTCGCGACACTCACGCTCGCCTAGCCACTTTGAAACAACGCGAATACTGTTGCCTCCCGTTTCGGGGGGCGAACCGTCCGCATTTCGATAGTCCATGAAGAAGGGTGCTTTCGATCCCGGTGCGATTCTAATGACACCGTCAGCGCCGATTCCGAAGCGGCGGCGACAGATCGCTCGAGCAGCGTCAGCTCCAATTACGAGGCGGTCCTCCAGATCGCCGATGACCACAAAGTCATTACCGGTGCCGTGCATCTTGGTGAAGGGGATCATGACTGAACTCTGTTCGCCGCGACGCAGAACTCTGCCAACCTATTCGCCGCCGCCGCATCTACGCGTGCTCGTACCCGCATCATTCCTGAGACCTCGACTTCTTCGAGGACTTCGCCCTCTCTATGTAATTCCGCCAAAATATCGCCTCTGTCGAAAGGAACAAAAAGCTCGATCACGGGCCTCATCGCACGAAGTCGCGCCGCTATTGTTTCGGTAAGAGCAAAAAGACCATCGCCCTTCAATGCAGAGACCGCAACCGAGCCGGGGTGTCTTTCTAACAGGCGCGAGAGTGCTCGGCGACCGTCTGCATCCAACGAATCGGATTTGTTGAACACGACGATCTCGGGAATGGCACCGGTTTCGATCTCGGCTAACACCTCATGAACGGCACTGATCTGTGCTTCCGGATCGGTCGCCGAGGAATCGACTACATGAACAAGCAGGTCTGCGTCGTTGACCTCGTCGAGGGTCGAGCGAAATGCTTCAACCAATTGATGGGGAAGTTTTCGAACGAAGCCGACGGTGTCGGAATAAAGAACCGTTTCACCGCCGCGCAGATCTGCCTTGCGAGTGAGCGGATCGAGAGTTGAAAAAAGCTTGTTCTCCGTCACCGCGTGCCCTTGAGTTATGCGGTTGAACAAAGTGGATTTGCCTGCATTCGTATAACCGACAAAAGAAACGCTCAGCTGACGCGCTCGACGGCGAGCCTTACGTTGTATACGTCGAGTCTTGGTCAACGAGATGAGCTCGTGTTCAAGTTTCGTGATCCGGCGCATCAGGCGTCGACGATCAACTTCGAGCTGTGACTCACCGGGCCCGCGTCCACCAATGCGACCTTCTTGCTGACTCAGCGCAATGCCGCGACCGCGTAACCGCGGCAAACGGTAACGCAGCAACGCGAGTTCAACCTGCGCCTTGCCTTCGAGTGTTCGAGCGTGCTGTGCAAAAATGTCAAGAATCACCGCGGTGCGATCTATTGCAGTTCGGCCGAAGATCTTTTCGAGATTGAGCTGCTGTGCGGGTGTCAACTCGTCGTCGAACACAACCGTGTCGGAGTCGACCTGATATGAGATGTCGCGAATCTCATCCGCCTTGCCCGCGCCTACGTAGGTTGCGGGGTCGGGATCGTCGCGACGTTGCACGACCCGAGCGACGACGTCAGCACCGGCCGTGTCAACCAACAATGCAAGTTCATCAAGGCTCTCTTCGACGGCCGTTGGACTACTGCGTGAAGTTACGACACCGACAAGCACGATCTTTTCTCGAAAACTTCGATCTATCAGTGTCATGACGACGCCCATTCTCTCAGCAATGACGGAAGTAACAAGGACGGATCTTGAGAAGTTGCTTTCCAGCTGACTCGGGGGTCACGTCGAAACCACATTCGCTGCCTTCGTGCGAATGATTTAGTTCGCCTGAATATTTCTTCGGCTGCGTTGTCGATGTCCCGTTCGCCATCCAGAAAGGCGATTAGTTCTTTGTACCCCAGGGCCTGTGCGGCTGTCTTCGACAATCCTTCGACTTGCAACGCTTTGACCTCATCCACCCAGCCTGCATGCAACATCTGTTCCACACGGTCAGAAATGCGACGCGAATTCAACGAACGCGGGATCCAGATCCCCTGAATACGAAACTGGTCGGTGGAATATGTATCGATGCCGGGTCCGAACGAGGAGAACGCCCTGCCACTACCAAGCGTGACTTCGAGTGCGCGCAGAACGCGCCGTCGATTCGTTGATTCCATGTTCGACGCAGCATTCGGATCGAGTTCGACCAGTCGAGCATGTAATGCTTCAGTCGATTCGGCATCCAGATCGGCCGCTATCTCGGGGAATCGACCCGGCAATTCGAAGTCCTCCACCACACATTGAAAATAGAGACCCGTGCCACCGACGAGCAGCACGCGATTGCCTCTCTCACGTATCTCTCGGATGGCAGTTTTCGCGACCGCGCTGAAGTCCGCAAGCGACACCTCTGAGCTGGGCTCGGTGAGATCGATCATGTGATGAGGAACCTCATCCCGCTCGTCAGCAGTCGGCTTTGCGGTTCCGATGTCCATCCCTCGATATACCTGCATCGAATCGATCGAGACAATCTCGATGTCGCCAAGCCGGCGCGCCACCTCCATTGCCAAGGCCGACTTACCCGAACCGGTCGGACCCACAATCGCCAAGTCACGCTGGTCCATTGCCGTCACCGCCTATCCCCCCGTCGAACT
>JBBSGY010000042.1:0-10001 GCA_038253645.1 Acidimicrobiales bacterium | reverse complement strand
GTCAAGCATCCTCGACCAAGGCGTGTACCTACCCCGCTCCCGGTAGAAACGGCAGCACCGGAACCCGGAATCGGAGTCGAGGTCATATCCGAGCCGAAACTAAGAACACCCGCTGCGCTATCGCCCGGACCAGAGCCCAAGAAGCCCAAGAAGCTGGTCGGTCGAGATCTTTCAGGACCATCGGTGGAAACCCCGATCGTGATGCCACCGGTCAACGAGGAAGCGGTGCCTGCGGCGCCCGAGACGACCTACGAGCGGTGGCCGGAAACCCCCGGACCGGACTCAAATTCAGAAACAACCATCCAGCCGGAGATTGCATCGTCCTCGTCGGTAAAACCGGTGCCATCTGAAACAGATGGCCAGGCCGGCGCTCCAAGGAGCGCAAAGGAAAGCGCCTTCTCGATCCGCCACTACATTGCAGCACTCAGCCTCGTCTGCTTCGCTCTTGGACTAACTGTCGGAGTTGTCGTCGGGGCATCCGTCACAAACGAAAGTCCAACCAAGATCAGCGGACCCGATCGGACGCCGGCTTTCATTCCACAATCCGGCCCAGACGCAGGTCAGCCACCCCCCACGTTGAACCCGCAAGGCTCCCCAGATCAACCACCGACAACTCCATCTCAAGACTCCAGCGCCCAGAGTTCCGACGACCAGAGTTCCGCCCGGCCAACCCCCGGCGTTCTCGCCAGACTCAACGGCGGCGCCGGCGCCTCGCAAAGCGGCATCTTTGCCCTTCCAGGGGGCCAGGTGAAGGTCCGCTATCAAAGCACAGGCACCGGCTTGACTGTTCGTCTTATGCAGCAAGGCGGGAGAGATGGTGACTCCTTTTATTGCCCGACCGCGTGTAGTCGCGAAGCTGCCATTGAAAAACCGTCCGGCTCGTATTACCTGAACATCGACGGCAAATCCGGTGCGTGGACCGTTGAGGTGGCTCAGTAGTGGCCCGCACGGCACCGTGGTGGGCTGTTCCCCTCGCCGGCAGATGGATCGGGTATGACCCGGTCGTGGGCAAGTTCGTGCGATTTCGCAAAACGATCGACCTTCGAGCCGAGCAGCAATCTGTGATCGACATCTCAGAAGCAGTCACCAAACAGGCAAAGGTTGAGATTCAAGAGGCCGAACAGAAGCAATGACCGAACGCGGCCCACGCGACGACGACTGGATCTTCGATCCCGACCTCGCAGCGATGAGCAGGCGCATGCGCCAAGAGCTTCGCGAGGAAGCCGAAGAGGTCGAGTCGATCGTCGCCGACTCCGAACTGCGTGAACGAACGCTCATCGAAGTCGCTCGCGAAGCTCGAAATCGCGGTGACCTGGTCGGCCTCGCCACTGCACGCCGCGTGTTCAACGGTTTCATCACTTATGCGGCGAAAGACTTCGTCACTGTCAAAACCGACTCATTCGAGGCCGACATCAACCTCGCCGGCGCCGTTTACCTACGAACCATCCAGCGCGGACGAGGCGGGGGGCGCGCCATCGAGGAGTCGGCAGGCACGTTCGAGATGCGCCTGATCGAACGCAAGACCCCGCACGACCGCGTCGAGCTCGGCTATCGAACACGCGAAGAAACGGTTATCGGCATCATTACGACCGTCGGTCAGGATCACGCCGTCATCGTCGATGACAACCGTCTCGAATGGACTATCCCGTTGAACGCGATTTCCTACGTTATTCGCCGTCCACGCCGCCACCGCTGAAGCACACACGAGTAATGGCGGATCCACAATCAGTGGCGCGCCTTCGATCGTCGATACAAGCGGGGCCTGGGCGCGCAAAAGCCGCCCTCGTCGGGGCGGCCTAAAGCGTCGCTTGTACGACTACTGACCTAAGAGAGACTTAGACGTAGTCGGAGGTTTTTTGACGACCGCCGACAACAACCATTGAGCTCTCATCGAGCATGGCTGCATCAGTGAGGTCGACTTTCTGACTTTCGAACCACCCAAGCACTTCATCGCGCTTGAACTTGAAGGCGCGTACACCTTCGATTCGATATGCCGGAATGACACCCTCTCTAGCGAGCCGGCGCACATGCACCGGACTCATCTGGAGTAATTCGCCGACCATGGATGTATCCATGATTGGTGGGTAATCAAAGGGCTGCCGGGCCACGGGGCCTCCCAGGGTCTATGGATCGTTGACGGGTAATTTGCTCGGTCTTGACGCAGAAGGCAAGGGATTTCTTCTCGAAGCGCAAAATAACTCGACGCATCTCTTCCCCTCCCTTGCGATACTGGATGAGCTTTCTTGATCGAAGTCGTCCGGGAGGTATTACCCCTTGCGGCTTCTTCTTAGTATGATGATACACGGAACGTGTGTTAGTCGCACTTTTTGTCGTTTAACGATCATTAACAATGAGGACCCCGATGGCCGATACCGGCAGTGCCACCGAAATGCGCCACTTGGCTTCTTCGCGCGGTCCGGCGCGAAATTCCCCAAATCTTTCCGGTGGCTGGGTAGTGATGCTTCTTTCGGGTCTCATCGCGGCCGTTCTCTTCCTTTTCGCCACCCAGCAGTCCAGCAGCAAGGTGGCTGTGTTGGTCCTCTCGAAGGGCGTTTCATCCGGTCAAACCGTCGATGCTTCATATTTCGGCCGTTCAGAGATCTCTACCAGCGATGCTCAGCTCAACAAGCTGATCAAGTACGAAGACCGCAGCAAATACAACGGCTGGGTCGCCGGCGGCCCTCTCGAGGGCGGTGACTTCGTACCGAAGTCCATCCTTCGTACTCCGGCCGCCGACAACCAAAAGCGTTCCATGAGCATTCCGGTCGACAAGACCCACGCAGTCAATGGCGCACTCCGCGCCGGCGACAGAGTCGACGTCATCAACTCTGAAGCGCCGGTTGATGAGGCTTACGTTGCCAAGGGCATCGAAGTTCTCTCAGTCGACTCGAGCGGCTCGGGTGGCCTCGGCGCCCAATCCGAGTTCAGTGTGACCGTTGCGGTCGATGAGGATCAGGCCCTCAAAGTTTCGAAAGCCATTCGTGGTGGCAAGTTCGACCTCGTCCGTTCGAGCGGTGCTGCAAACACCACCACGTCTTCTTCGTCCTCAACGGGTTCGACCAGTGGAACGAGTTCGACAACTTCGACGAAATCGGGTTCGGGTGGCCAATGATCACTGAGCACGACACCGAAGTTCCAGGCATTGCAATCGTCCGCTCTGCCCGTGGTTGGGCGCGCACGCTGCACCGATACGTCGTCGACCACGGCGGGGCGATCGTTCGCACGCGCCCACTCGAGGAACGCCAGGCCCTTGAAGACGACTACGACATCCTGATCGTCGACGACATCTCATCGTTCCTCAACAACCACATTGTTGATGAACTTCACCGGCGCGGCCGCCGAGTACTGGGCGTCTACGACCCAGAGGAGTACTCGTCCAACGAAGAGAACAGCGGCAAACAACGCCTCATTCGTATTGGCGTCGACGGCGTCGTCGAAGCACAGGCGACACCTGAAGAATTCGTTCGTGTGATTCAAGACCTGGCGCCGGTCAAAGCGCCTGAACGGACTCGGCACATCGACATCAGCGACGCCGCGGACGAGGACTTGCTATCGAGCACGGCTGCCGAATTGTTCGCCAGGTCAGGCGCAGGACGCAACAACGGGTTTCGCCCTGCCGGTGCTGAAGACATCGCGCTTCCTCCGGCGAGAATCGACGGGAATGGTCGCCGGCGAGGGCATATCACTGCAGTTCTCGGCTCATCCGGAGGCAGCGGTTCAACTGAAGTTTCAATCGAACTCGCACGATCACTCGGCAGGCGCGGCGAGCGCACCGTTCTTGTCGACGGCGACGAGCTCGCACCCTCGCTTGCACAACGGCTCAACCTTGCGCTGCACCCCAACATTCGCACCGCTGTCGACGTCGTAGAGCACGGAACGGGCCGCCTTTCGGAATGTCTCACGGCGATTGCGAACAACCTCGAATGCATGGTTGGAATCCCACACCCGAAAGACTGGGTCGAGATGCGTGGTTCTGACATGTCAGCGGTCCTTAGTGAGCTTGCTCGCGGGCGCCCGCAAATCGTTGTCAACGCATCGCCATCGATCGAAGACCTGACGACTTTCGGTGGTGCAGACCGCTTCGGTCTAAGCCGCGCGGTCGCCGCAGCTGCAGACACGATCGTGATGGTGTGCTCCCCCACGCCCATGGGCATTGCCCGTTTGTTGGATCGAGTTGCAGACCTTGCAACGATCTCCGACAACAAGCCCACTCATGTTGTCGTCAATCGGACACAAAAAGGTACGTTCAAGCGCAACGAAATCGCACGTGAGATTCAGCGCAGCTTTGGACCGGCCGGCATCCACTTCATTCCTGCTGACCCGCGAGTCGAGCGCGCCGCATGGGAAGGCACGCTTGTTCCGGCAGGTGAATTCACAAAGGCAATTTCGTCGGGCCTGACCCCAGGCATTCCGAAGGCCAACTTCTCAACTCCGCGACGAAAAGGCGCCCAAGCCGCTCTCAAACGTTCGCGACACTGATGAATCAACTGGGGGGTGTTTTCGATGGCGATGCGACAAGGTGAAACTGTCGACGCGTATGCACTTATACGCGAACAGGTCATTGATCAGCTCGAGGAACGTCGTATTCCTCTTGGGCAAAATGTCGAGCAAGTTCGCGAGGTCGTGCAAGAGGTCGTTCAGAGTTACCAGGCTCGCGCGCACTTGGGATCTGGCCGCGCATTGTCCGACCCGACCAACATGGCGTCGCAAATTCTCGCCTCAGTGACCGACTTCGGCCCGCTCGCCGAGCTGTTCAGCCGCCCCGACATCGAAGAAATTTTCATCGAAGGCGACGAGGTCGCGTACATCGATGGGCATGGTCGCCTGCAAGGTATGACGCTGCCGACAACTGAAGCCGAAAACATACAAACCGTTGAACGGCTCCTCGCAACCGGTGAACGCCATCTCGATGCAAAGAGCCCAATTGTGCAAGCACGAATTCTCGGTGGCCAAGCTCGTCTGACGGCTTGCATTCCGCCGGTTGCCGATGTTCTCTCCGCGACTATCCGTAAGCACACAATGCGTCGCGAAACGCTTGCGTCACTTGTCGAACGTGGAACACTCTCGAGCGCGGCGGCGAGTTTCATCCGCGCCGCCATGCACGCACAGACCTCGATGATGATTTCCGGCTCCCCTGGCACCGGTAAGACAACGCTTACAAGCGCATGCATTGCCTGTGTTCCGTCGCACCATTGCATTCGAGTGTGTGAAGAAATTCGCGAGCTCAACGTTCCAATTCTCCACGGCCAGTACTACGAGGCTCGCCCACCTTCGCTTGATGGCCAAGGTGAGATCACCTTGCGCCATCTCGTCAAATTCATTCTCGGCATGCGCCCTGACCTCATCATCGTCGGTGAAGTTCGCGGTGCTGAAGCGTTCGAACTGACACGTGCAGTCAATGCGGGAACCGGATTTCTTTGCACCGTGCACGCAAACTCCGCGTATGACTCACTCGAAGCGATCGTCAACGCTGCAATCATGGCCGGTGAAAACGTCGGCATCGACATCGTTCGCAAAGTCTTCTCCTCATCAATCGACTTGGTTGTGTTCTTGGACAAAGAGAACATCAGCAAGTCCGATCCCGAGGCCGGTATCCGCCGCGAAGTTATGGAAGTACTCGCTGTGGAACAGTCGCTTTCGACCACCGGCTTCACCACCGCACCGATCTTCACGCGCGAAGACTTCGGAAAACCACTCGAATGGAGCGGTGCCGTTCCTGCATGCGCCGAACGCATCGAACGCCAGCTGCCTCGGGGAATGACGATCCGCGGCATTCTCTCGGGACAGCAGACGTACCTATGAGCCCGAGTATTCCGAAAGATGCGCCGCGATGAACCTCATTGGCGCGCTTGCAGCCGGTGTATGCGCATTCTTCGCAGTCGGTCTCGCGACTGGACGCGCCCCACAGATCAACCTTCGACACACTGAAAACCGTCCGGAAATATCGAAACGCCAGATATGGCTAACACAGGCCGGACTCGACCTGTCACCGGCGCAGTATTGGATTGCAATTGCGGTTTTCGGATTAGTCGTGTTCGGGCTTGTGTCAGCTCTCACATCGACACCGATCGTTGCGCTCGCACCGACGCTCGGTTCAGTCATCATTCCGCATACATTCTTCACGAGAAAGCGCAGCAAGAATCTTGCAAAGACAAAGCAGGCGTGGCCGGACGCAATTCGCGAAATAATCGCGAGTATCGAATCGAACGCGTCTCTGCACGGCGCTCTCGTTTTGCTTTCTTACAAAGGTCCCGAACCATTGCGCATTGCCTTCGAGCGCTTTCCGACGATCGCGACGACGTCTGGAGTCGTGCCCGCTCTCGAAGCAGTTCGTGAGCGTCTTGCAGATCCGACCTCAGACCGCGTGATCGAAGTCCTGATTCTTGCTCACGAACGCGGTGGTGGAATCGTTACGGACATCTTGCGTGACCTGGCCACGGCAACGACCGAAGACCTGCAGCTCGGCGAAGAAATCGAATCTGCCGCATTGGAGCAGAAGATCAACTCCCGTGCGGTGTTCGTAATTCCGTGGATGGTTCTGATTCTTCTCGTCATGTCATCTCAAGGATTCAAGACGTTTTACCAATCAACGCTCGGCTTCGTCGTCGTTGTAGCTGCCGCGACATGGAGCGGAATCGGAATGTTGATTGTTGCGAAACTCTCGCAACACACATCCGAGCCACGCGTATTCGGCGGGTCGGCGCTTTCGACTCAAGTCGAGGCGAACTCACCATGAACCACAGCTCACTATGAACGCCGGCTCACAATGAACGACATCGGCCCGCGAATCGTCGGAGCGCTTTTCTTCGCTCTCTTCGTCGGCGGTGTCACGCGCATCATCGTCAAACCGACGCCACATCTGGCGTCACGTCTACGGCCATACACGGCGTCGAGTCGCTCGATCCTCGGACGCAGCCCGGAGGCTTCTCTCGGCACCGGACACGCGCCAACGAGCTCACCGCATGGTGTGGCGCAACGACTGTTCCGCCCGATTGTCGAGTCGCTCGTCAACTCGGTCATGAAAATCTTCGGGTCGGCGTTTGACGACGTGACACTTTCGCTGAGGCTGAAACAGGCCGGCGTGCTTCCCGACGTTCCGGACGCCGATCGCGCGCACGAATATCGGATCCGCCAGGTCGGATCAGGATTGGGCTGGGCCGTCTGTACCGGCCTGGTCGCCGCAGTCATAGGCATTCCTCCGTCGCTCGCGGTCATCGCCGCGCTCGGCGGAGGCTTCATCGGCGTCACTCGCATATCGGGGAATGTCGGAAAGAAGACCGAGGATCGACGCGCACGAATGCGAGTCGAGCTCTATACCGTCAATCAGTTGATGGCGATCTACCTACGGACCAGTGGTTCGCCGGTGCTTGCTGCCCAGCGCCTTGTTCGCCGTGGTCGTGGCTCGGTCATCGACGAGCTCAACGAAGCACTTCGCCTTCACACCCGCGGCATGGCGGCATCGCGGGCCTTCGGCCGAATCGCCGACCAGACACCCGAACCTTTTGCCGCCCGCACCTACAAACTGCTCGCTAGTGGCTCCGAGCGTGGTGCAGACCTCGCACAGGCCCTCCTATCGCTCAGTGAGGACGTGAGAGAGCATCGCCGCACGGAAGTGAAGCGAGGCGCTACAAAGCGTCAGGCGGCGATCCTGCTGCCGATCCTGATCTTCCTGGCACCGACAATGTTGCTTTTCATCGCGGCCCCGCTGCCCAGCCTGATTTTCCAGAACATCAAGTAGCCGCCCCGCACGCAAAACCTCATGTGCGTGACGCATGCCATAACGGACACAGCATGGGGTTAACGCTCGCGCGGCCAGGGTTCGCGCGCCCATGGTCGTTACACGGCTGTAATTCGCTCTGACGTTGGTTCGCGGCGCTCCCCCATTACCGTCACACCCCGTGGGGAAGCTGGGCCGATGAGTGCTGAAAACACCGCCGCACCTCGACAGCAGCTCACCGCCCAGCAGGTGTGCTTGCGCTCGTCGATATCGCGTTCGCACAGGCATCGAACAACGGAGCACTCGCCCTGCGAGCGAGTGAATTTCACAACCTCACGGCCGGTATTCATCATCTTGTCGAGTCGTACCACCTGCTCACGGACGTCTCACCGGAGTCGTAGTGTTACCGCACAATGGCAATTACTCACGCACCTGATGGCGCTCTCGACTACGACGCACAACGAACGTCGTTCGACCAATCGGAACGCCCCTACAAGGACGCTTCTGCGTCACAACTGGCCGACACCGTGGAAGCACACTGGGACGATGAAATCGTCCGAAATGGCGTCCTCGGAGAGCTGTTGACGCGGGCTCTCGCTACCGAGAACGCCCTGGCATCGCAACATCGTTGAGGATTGACGACCAACCCGTCGTTGCGCTACGAGTTGCCCCACGGGAAATCCCCGTCCGTCAAAGCCGGGTTGCAGAACTGGAACGCGTGATCGGCTCCCGTCCGCTTGTCGGGACCATGAGCGAACGAAGCAACGACGCCATCATCGAAGAAGCACACCCCTCAATGCTGATGTCATCGTGCTCGACTATTCAGTTGAGGATCGGGCTCAACTAGCCACGAGGGCAAAGCAAAACGACATTGCCGTCGTCGTTGCCCCCAATCTTCAACACCGTTCGGAACAGCACGGGCGCGGGCAAGTTACGCAGTTCTCAGGCTACGAACGCGTCGACGAGCAAGGCCGGCTCGTCACGCTGGAAAACGCCGAGTTACGCAATGAGATCGAACAGCGACGACAAAAAACTGGCTCTTCACACATATTCGTGGGTCGATTTCAGCCCAGTTTCGCGACCGGGTAGTGACGGGCACACACCGCCTCGATCGAGCATTGCAAGTGCAATGAGGTGTTCCGGTTCGCGAAATCCGAACGCCATACGCGTGAGCACGCGCAGTTTCGTGTTCGTCGATTCGACGAGAGCGTTCGACAGGCCGTGGATGAGTGCTGCTTCGATGCCGTCACGGTGACGGCGGATCTTGCGGGCGAGTTCGACGAATGCGGGTATGCGTGAGCGTGACGCCCATGACAGCCAACGGTCGATGATGACGAGAGCTTTTGGTCCCTTGATCGCGAACTCCTGACGTAGCTGCTCTTTGAGTAAGTACGCGCGATGGAGCGCACCGTTTGTCTTTGCTATTTCGGAGAGTTTTGCGTTCTGGTTCGCAGTCAAGTTGTCGGGGTTCTTCCACAATGCGTAACGGGCTCCCTTGATCTCTTTTGACTCACCGGTCATGCCTGCTTTGGTGGCCTCTCGCTGAATGTCACGACGTACTTCATCAAGGGCATCTGTTGCCCACGCCACGATATGAAACGGATCAAGACACAGGGTTGCGTTTCTCGCATTTCTCGGCCACGACGGCGCTGATCCACTCGGCAGCATCGGCGCTGACCAGCTTGATTTCCTTGGCTCGTTCAATGCCGAGTGCGTCGAAGAACCTGCCGAGGGTCTCTTTGTCGCGCCCTGCTGCTGCCCAGACGAGGTTGGTCGTGTCATGGTCGACGACAATCGTCAGATACTTGTGTCCTCGCTTATAGGAGATCTCGTCGATTCCGATGCGTTTCAGTCCATCAAGGGGGTCTTTCATTGCATGTGCCTCGTCGACGACGCGACCGATGATCGAGCCAACGCTCGACCAGGCAATGCGGAACATCTCACAGACTGTCGATTTCGGAGTGCGGGTGGTGAGCCAGGCAATCGTGTCGTCAAACGCTGTTGTATGCCCGGCATCGTGACGGGCCCAGGGGACCTGGGCAACAGTGACACCGTCTTGCTTGCAGGACACCCGTGGTGAATCGGCTTCGAGGAATACTCGGAGCAGTCCGAGGTCGAGAGTCCGCCACAAACGCCGGCCGCCACCTTGGTCATACAGCGGAGATCGCTTGCCACAAAGCCCACACCTGCGCTTGGTCACCTTGCGCTGTCGCACGTGAGCGACGACTGCCTCGGTGTCCTCGTCGTAGTCGATTTCCTCGATCACGGTCCTGTTGTCGACACC
>JBBSGY010000041.1:0-10210 GCA_038253645.1 Acidimicrobiales bacterium | reverse complement strand
TGCTCGCAGGCGACGACTGGTTGTCTTTGTCGCACCACTCGTGTGCGCGCCTCCGAACGCACCCGGTTCTTCGGCGCAGTGCGCCATTGCATCACACGCCTTTTCGCTCAACGATGCATCGGAATAGTCGCGGGCCTTGATCTTTCCAAGCGAGGCCCGAAAACGATCGAGGTTAGCTTCTGATTCTTCGACATCGTGGTGTGTGGTCCGGCCCTTGGCACGTTCGCATCATTCATGGCTCCGTTTCATCAGCCTGGCGTGGAGATCGAGGATCACGTCCTCAGTCACGCTGATTCTGCCTCGTCCAGTTCGTCAATGAGCCACCACAGGGCCGCTTGATGGTTCTTGGTTCTTGGTTCTTGGTTTCCAACTGCTTGGCAAGCGTCCAATTTCGCAACGCCTCATGTCGCGCTCAGAATGACGCCGTGGCTCCGATACTCAGGGACGTCGTGTACGTACCCGACTTCTGGGTCGAGGGCACGGCGATCTTGTAGCTCAAGGTATATGTCTGCCCGGACGGTTTCGAGATCGTGTCATCTGCGACGATGTCACCTGGTCCCGATGTGGGCGGAGCAGCGTATTTCGTTGCGGTCGCGAAGAGGTTGCCTGAGGCTTGGATCGAGGTGTCCGAGCTTGTGTAACCCATTCCTGTGCCTGCCCACGTGGTCGGGCTTGCGTACGTTCCCGAGTAAGCATCTATTGTGTTACCACCCCAGGTGGGCAGGCCCGAGGTGTACTGCCTGACCACATAGCCGTTGTAGGCATTCGTTGTTGTGTTGATGTCGAGCGTCTTTGCCGTACTGGTGAAGCTGTTTGCGGGTTTCAGCCTGTCGAAAGTGACATTGGTCGAGGACACGGAGAACGTGAGCGTTGGAGCGATCATCTGGCCGTTGGAGCTGACCACAGCCGATACATTGCCAGCGTTGTCGGTTGCCTTGACGTTGAAGTAGTACATCTGGCCGGTGTGCAGATTGAGCCCCGGCATCGTTACCGAAGTGGGTACGTTGCGCTGGGTCGTCGTCCCGTCGCCTACTTGACCGGTGCTGTTATCACCCCAGCAATAGGTCACGTTGGTACTGGTGAGTCCGCAGGTCGAAGTTAATGTGGAGATTGCGGAGAAGCTCAGGCTTCCGGAAACGAGCGTCGGCACTGCATTGCCGCTTGTAGTTCCGTTACCAAATCGGCCTCCAGTATTGTCACCCCAGCAATACGCAGCGCCGGTTGTCGTCACTCCACAGGCGTCTAGGCCGCCGACTGAGATCGAGCTGAAGCTCAATCCGCCTGAGACGGCAGTTGGAACTGAACGGTCTGTGGCGGTGCCATCGCCGATCGTAACGCTGCCATTGAACCCCCAGCAGTAACCGGCATTGGAAGTGGTCACGCCGCATGTAACAGCATATCCAGCGGATATGCTCGAGAAAGTGAGACCGCCGGAAACAGCTGTTGGCGACAATTTGGAAATGACTGTTCCGTCTCCCACCTCGCCGAAATTGTTGTAGCCCCAGCAGTACGCAACCCCCGAGGACGTCAGTGCACATGCGGTGAGATAACCGGCGGAGATGCTTGAAAAGGTGAGTCCTCCTGAAACTGCTGTTGGAACTGAGCGGTTTGTGCCGGCACCATCCCCGATTTCCCCTTGAGTGCCGTCTCCCCAGCAGTACCCAGCACCGGCAGTGGTGAGACCACACGTAAAGAAGTAGCCTGGTGAAATTGTCGAGAAGCTGAGTCCTCCTGAAACCAATGTCGGGACGTTGCGCTGTGTTGTTGTCCCATCGCCGAGCTGTCCGTTGGTGTTTTCTCCCCAGCAGTACCCAGCACCGCTAGTCGTCAATCCACATGCCGTGTATCGCCCTGCCGAAATTGTCGAGAAGGTGAGTCCTCCTGAAACCAATGTCGGGACGTTGCGCTGTGTTGTTGTCCCATCGCCTATCTGCCCGTAGGTATTGTCGCCCCAGCAGTAGGCAGCTCCCGCGCCGGTGAGCCCACATGAGGAATATGCGCCGGCCGAGATCTTGGTGAATGCACCCGATGTCGTGACCGACGTAGCTGTGGCATTAGGTGTCCAGCCCTGTACGTCTGTGCCGCCCGATGTGGTGCCTATGGAGTACTGGTACTTGTTCAGGCCGCTGTAGTTCTCCACCCATCCGGACCAGTTGGCAGAGAGTGTGCTCAATGACCCGTTGTTGAATCCGGCGTCGACTCCGGCGCTTGTGCCGTCATATACAACGGCGCCTGTGGTGCTTGGGATCTCGGTGTCGATCCCAAGGTGAGTCGTGTCCGATCCTCCGGAGAACACCCACGACGATGCAAGGCCCCCGGCATCTTTTGTCCGGGCTCGCCAGTGCTTGGAACCGTTGCTGAGCGACGAGATCGTCACCGATTGAGTGAGGCCGGTTCCCGAATAGGCACCAAGCGCTGCACACGTCTCTCCTGTGCCGTCAAAGGAGATGCCCCAGTTTTTCACCTCTACGCAGAGCTGGTCGCTGTCCGGGTTGTTGGTGTCAGAGACCGTTCCGCCCAGGATCACGCTCGACTCGTTGGTCCAGGCACCGTTGGCAATCGGCGTCGTGCCGTCGGTCTTCTTCTGAGTAAGAGATGCCGGCGAGCTTGGTGCGGTGTTGGTGGGAGAAATGAAATCTGTTGCGGCAGGAGTTCCGGGGGGTGATCCGTCGCTGTTTCCGCCGAATGATGTCCAGGCCGAGTAATTGCCTTGAGCGTCTTTGGCTCGTGCCTGCCAGTGATAGCTGGTGCCCGCGGTCAGAGACGAGAGCGTTACCGAAGCAGTGCTGCCGGAAGTGACCGACGAGCTACATGCATCCTCGGAGTTTGCAAAAGCAATGGTGATCGATTTCGCCTCCACGCAGAGCGATACGTTCGAGACGTTGTCGGTAACAGTTCCTTTGAAGACCGCCGTCGAGTCGGGTGCTGCGTTGTCGCCGACAGATACCGATGTGGTGCCGTCGCTTCTGTACTGCGCAAGTGAGCTGTCGGACACCGACGGCGAGGGCATCGTGGCCGTGGGCTCGTTCGCCACGTACTTACGGACGAAGATGTCGTCGTAACGAACGTCGAATGCAGCGCCTCCTAGATAATAATCAGGGGCGAATCCGACATATATGTTGCTAGCGCCGTTGGCGTAGGAATGTGATGCTTGAGCAACTCCATCCTCGAATTCCGTGACCTTTTGATTCCCGTCGACCGCCACTCCGGTGCGGTGGGCTGCGAAACTCTGTCCCTGCAAGGTACTAGGACCGATGTCGGCCCAAGCGCTACCCGTCCAGTACTTCGTGCGTTTGTTCGCGTCGCCGGAACTCTCGACAGAGACCAAAGTTGAATCGACGCCGAACTCACCCTTCCAGTTCTGCTGCGAATTTACGTCTTGTGAAGCGATGGAGAAACTCGACTCAACGTAATATCCGGGCCCGAATGATGCATTGGAAATGAGTAACGTAAGGTCGTATGGCGATGCCGCAGTGTTCGTCCCTGTCATCTTCACCTGTCCGCCCGTCACGGAAAGCGACGACCAACTCGGCACGTACGTGTTCCACTTCGTTGCATCGAGCGTTCCGCCGCTGAAGTCGTCGTAGAGGTCGAAGATGTTGTTGCCGTTGGCGGGCGGCGCGCCCGCGGACGCGTTTGCGTAGTACATGAAGTAGCTGTAGTCGGTAGTGTTCGCCGAAATCGCGGATGTCGTGCGAAACCACATCTTCGTAGACGACGTGTTCCACGCAGACGTGTACGACGGCGTGCCCGGCTGAAGCATGCGATCGAGCTCTGTCCAGGTCGTGCCGTTCCATTGAACGATGCGCACGTCGTTGCCCGAGGCAAGCGAATTTCCCCCGCTCACCATCGAAGCGTGATCGAATGTGATGGGTACCGAGTAACCGCTTGCCAGAGCCGAGTCGTGTGAGTTGAGGGTGATGCGCACGCGCTTCGCGTAGTTGGCGTCCCACCAAGAAGAAGGAGATGCCGGCGCAGGCGCTCCCGTATCGACCGTGAAAGCGCCCGTCCCCGAGCTGAACTGCGTCCAGCTCGAGTAAGAGCCTGCTGCGTCTTTAGATCTCACTTGCCAGTGATACTGCACGTTGTTTCCGACCGTCATCGTGTTCGACGCAGTTGTGCCTTGTGCAACCGCTGAGCCACACGAGGTTTCGGTGTTCGTGAACGGTGTCCCGGCCGGTTGCATCTCGACACAGAGCTGATCGGCGTCGGAGCTGTCTATGTCAGGCACTGTGGCTTTGACGACAACGCTTGTCTGGTTGGTTATGCCGCCCGTCGAGAGAGATGTTGTGCCGTCGCTCTTGTACTGCGCCGACGAAGTGGGGATGTTTGGTGCCGTATTCACGACGTAGGCTAATTGCACGTCAATGGACGACACGTTGAACTGCGAGCTACCCGACACCGATACCTTGATCTGGGCGGCGGTGATGTCAGCGGCCGTCGGAGTACCCGATATTGCGACGTTGTCGGTCGTTGCCGCCCATGAGCCATCGGCCTGAGCATTCGATGGCGTAGCTGCGGTGATCGAGGTCGTGCCGTCGGATTTGTACAGCTGGTATGTCGAGCTGACACCACTGCCGGTGTCTCGATCGGCTTCGGCTTCGATGATGATCGACGAGGCGGACAGGTAGTCAGCCGGCGCATCAGCGATGTTGAAGTAGGTAGCGTTTCCCGAACCGGTCGTGTTCACGTAGGTAGTTGCGGTATCCGTGTTAGCCACGGTGTCTTTGACGCACGCCCACCTACCGGTAGTGCCGGCTTCAGTGCTACTGCAGCCGTTTGCCGAACCAGTCACGTTCCACGTGCCCGTTGAACCCGTCGTGCCGGTGGCGTTCGGGCTCAACGTGGCTACGCCGCCGGTCGACGTTGATACCGCTGTGGGGACGAGGCGTTGCGTCGTCGTGCTATCGCCGATCTGGCCATTGGTGTTGTCACCCCAGCAGTAGGCAACATTGGTGCTCGTAATTCCGCAAGTGCTGCCTTGCCCTGTCGAGACAGAAGCGAATGTCAAGCCACCTGAGAGGGCCGTGGGAACGGTGCGCTGGGTTGTGCTGTTGTCGCCTACCGCTCCGGAGGCATTGTGACCCCAGCAGTAGGTGACGTTGCCGGTGGTAGTTCCGCACTTGTCCTCGTAGGCCCCCGCCCACATCGTCGACCAAGTGTAACCACCGGAAACCGCGGTAGGGACGGGCGTACTGGTGGTCGTGTTGTCGCCGTTTGCGCCGTTGCCGCCGTAGCCCCAGCAGTAGCCTGCACCTGTAGTGGTGACGCCGCAGGTGTTGCTCCAACCGGAGGTAATCTGGGCAAAGGCGTAGCCCCCCGAGACTGCCGTTGGTATGAGGCGCCGAGTCGTGGTGTTGTCACCGACTTCGCCGTTGAAGTTTCCCCCCCCAGCAGTAGGCGACGTTGGTTGTGGTGACACCGCAAGTGTCGTTGACGCTGGCGGAGACCGACGACCATGTATAGCCACCGGAGATCGCTGTAGGGACGAACTTGCCAACTGTTGTGTTATCACCGAGGTCACCCCAGGGGTTCCCGCCCCAGCAGTAGCCTGCGCCTGCAGTGGTGACGCCGCACGTGTGGTAGTAACCCGCGGAAATGCTGGCGAAGGTGAGACCACCGGAGACAGCTGTGGGCGCAGTCCGATCCGTCGTGGTGTTGTCGCCTACTTGGCCGCCATTATTGTTTCCCCAGCAGTATGCTGCACCGGCGGCTGTGAGAGCACAGACGTGATGCTTACCCGCCGAGATGGACGAGAATGTGAGGCCTCCGGAGACTGGCGTTGGAAAATGGGGCTCCGCGTTCGTACCGTTGCCGAGGGCTCCATAACTAGGACCGCCCGACCCATTATCCGCCCCAATTGACAGGCCCCAGCAGTATGCGACGCCGGTAGTCGTCAGCGCACAAGCGAAGCTGTCTCCGACAGAGATCTGGGACCACGCGCGCTCGGTTGTCGATACTGCGGTCGGGACGTAGCGTCCTGTCGTGGTCCCGTCGCCGACCTGGCCGTTGGTGTTGTTACCCCAGCAGTACGCGGCATTCGCGGTCGTTATGCCACACGTATGTGCGGTCCCCCTTGAGATTGACGAAAAGCTGAGACCTCCCGATACCGAGGTCGGAACGTGTCTTTCTGTCGCAGTGTTGTCACCGATTTCACCGTTGTTGTTGGCGCCCCAGCAGTAGCCCGTATTTCCGGTCGTGACGCCGCACGTGCCGTAGTAACCAACTGAGATCGACGCAAAGCTCAGCCCCCCTGACACGGCGGTCGGTACAAGTCGCTGCGTAGTTGTGTTGTCGCCGACTTGCCCGGAGCTGTTGTCACCCCAGCAGTAAGCAGCGTTCGTCGTAGTAACTCCACAGATCGTGAAGGGGCTCCGCGTCGAGATCTTAGAGAAGCTGAGTCCCCCTGATACCGCCGTTGGGACATTGCGCTGCGTTGTGGTGTTGTCGCCAACTTCGCCCGTGTCGTTGTAACCCCAGCAATACGCGATACTTGAGGTCGTAATGCCGCAAGTGTTTTTGTAGCCGGCGCGAATGGAGGACCAGGCATAACTGCCCGATACCGCTGCGGGCACCGGGTTGTCAGTCGGCGCATTGTTGGTGCCTCCCTGACCATTGGCGTTCCAGCCCCAGC
Organism: Acidimicrobiales bacterium; assembly: GCA_038253645.1. Lineage (GTDB taxonomy): Bacteria > Actinomycetota > Acidimicrobiia > Acidimicrobiales > JBBSGY01 > JBBSGY01. The sequence goes on along the minus strand of JBBSGY010000041.1, from coordinate 3,576 downwards.
AGTATCCGACTGTTGTTGTTGTGACGCCGCAAGTCGAAGCCCAACCCGCGGTGATGCTCGTCCACGTAGAGCCGCCGGAGACGAGTTGCGGCGTCGTGTACGTCGTCGTGCTGTTGATACCGAGCTGACCCGATTGGTTGCGGCCCCAGCAATAACCCGCTCCTGTAGTCGTTACGCCGCAGGCGTGTTGGTCGCCAACGGAGATGTTCGAGAAGGTGAGGCCACCCGAGACTTTTGTCGGTACCGTTTGCTGCGTGGTTGTGCCGTTGCCGAGTTGCCCGTAGTCGTTGACGCCCCAGCAGTAGGCGGCACCTCCGCTCGCGATCCCGCAGCTGAAGTAGTCGCCGGGCACGACGCTGGCCCAGCTGCCGACGGCGCCCGCCGGTTGAGGCGCCAGCACCAGGGGCACGACCACGAGCATGCCGGCAAGGACCATCACCGAAACCAGGGCATGGAAAACGCTTCTCGGGCGCGCCGATCCACACCGACGCCGGGTACCGAGTGCCGGCCGCCGAAAAATGTCTCGCCATCGCGATGCTTGGGCCACTTAGTCGTCATCGGCAGGTTTCGGCGTTACATTGATCGGACCCGGCAATAAGACCCGGCAATTTGGGTTTCTGGCACGCAGGGACAAGGGGCCGGGGCCCGGTCCTGAAGTCTGTCACGACTCCTCCTCGCAGCAAGTGACTGTTCGCCGGCGGATCAGTCAGCGCGATCGTCAACTGCTCGAACTCGGCCAATTCACGGGATGACCCCCGTCAGTCGCAGGCTTCGGAGGTCTCGGGGTTCTCGATCGAGCAGGCAAGCGCTTCTTCATCGATGAACGTCTTTTTCAGCGGCGCGGTACGGGACAACTTGATCTCTGACTCAGCAACCGCAACCCGCGCCAGGTGACGAACAACCATACGGCGCCAATGACCAGCCCTGCCGGCACGATGTGCCGATGCAACAACGCACCCATCGCTGTTCCTCCCAATGCGGTCCCCAGTAATGCAAGCGTCACTGGGAGGTGACAAGGACAGACCAGTGCAGAACCAACCAGCCAGCGCCATCCTCTCGATTTTCTTCGTTGATCATCCAGAATCGTTGAACGGCGCCGCGATTCTTGCTGAAGCGCTGCGCCGTCCGCGCGCACGGCACCATCATTGTCGTCATCGATAGCCATTACTTGGTGCTCCTCGAACGCCGAACTACGAACGTGACCGCAGCCGTCAGAGCCACTACCCCGGGCAAACACACGGAAATTGTCATTACGCCTCCGCTGGTAGGAATCTTCAGCATCAAGCTTTGACTCCGCGATCGTCAGAAAACCATTGGCGATTGAGTGGACGTGGATCCGCTAACTCCAACCTCAGGTGGAGATCGGCATTCTGGTGGTCAAAGTAAAGGACGTCGCAACTCTCAGCGTCCGATACGAGCGATATGACGCCGCTAAGTCCCAAAGGCATTCCTGCCCCAAGATGGTGATCGATCGGCTCTTCGGAGCCGGTCGTTCTTGCGGGCAGATCTGTTCGACGACGTTGTGGCGAACGCCGACGTTCATAGCATCGCTAAGTTGCTACATGACCCGGTTGTGACCGAGAAACGGAAGGAGCCACCTGTGCTGAGGCAAGTCGCGGAGGATGTGCTAACTCACGAAAGCGAGTTCTGCCAGAGCAGCGCTGTTGTAGTGCAAGGCCCGGCCGGCGTGTTGCTCATCGACCCCGGGATACTCGACAAAGAAATGGTCGCCCTCGCGGACGACCTTCGCGAGTTAGGCCGGCCCGTTGTGGCAGGGTTTTCTACGCATCCGCATTGGGATCACCTGCTCTGGCACGCCCGGTTCGGCACGGCACCCCGATACAGCACGGCCCGCTGCGCAACCACCGTCCGAGATCGGTTGTCGGGCCCGGATGCGAAGGCTCGCGTCACCGCGCTTATGCCGCCGGATATCGTCGAACAGGTAACGCTGGACCTGCTGGGTCTCGTTACCGGCCTGCCCGCCGAGACGACAGAGATTCCTTGGGATGGTCCTCAAATCCGGATTATCGAGCATCAAGCGCATGGCCCGGGGCATGCCGCGCTATTGATCGAGGAACGCGGGGTTCTCGTCGCCGGCGACATGCTTTCTGATGTCTTGATTCCGATGCTCGACTTGAACGCTGATGAGCCGATCGAGGACTACCTTGCTGCGCTGCGGCTGATCGAGGGCGTGGCGGGCGGTGTCGGTGTCGTCATCCCCGGTCACGGATCCATCGGCGGAGCTGATCAGGTACACGCACGGATCGACCAGGATCGCGCGTATGTGCACAGCTTGCGTGACGGCAATGTTGTCCGCGACCCGCGGGTTGGCCCATCAGCCAAGTCGGGTTGGGACTGGGTGAGCAGCGTCCATGAAAGGCAACTACAGAACCTCGCCCAAAGAAGCGAGCGCGACCGGACGCCCGGCTAGCGATCACAATGCAGCGCTCAGCGGTTGTTGTTATTGCGCTGCTGATTCGGACAGCTGAGTGGCCGATCGGCTATGGCCAATCACAGCGAGAGAATACTTTTGCGGTGCGCTATTCGCTTGACTCCATCACGGTCTTCAGGCGGTCCAGTTGGAGTTGGGTGAAAGCTTTGAGGGCTCACCGTTCTGAACGTCTCTCTGTAAGTGAGAACGCAGTCCGACTCCGACCGTTCTTCGAGCAAGTACTCGACGCTGAAGCTTCCCGCGACGAAGTCGAGCCATCCCGGTGTGTTCGCAGGATTGGTTGTGGGGCTTCGATGACGATGAGCTGGCAGACGTCGCATCCAACAGCATTCGCTTCGGCGACGGACCCGCTGCTTTCAAACAGGAGGCTCTGCAGGAGATCGAGGAATGGCGGACCAGGCCCGACACTACGTAGTCGGACTCAACCAGCTCTTCGCGTTTTTGCGCGGGCCATCGCAGGAGGTTTCGCGATCCTGCGATTTTTGAGGCGCGGTTGAGGTGCCGTCAACTCCAAGCCGCTAATACCGTCCTCCGCCGTTGCGATGATCCTGACTTCAACTGGGCGGGTACTCTCACGAGATGCTGAACGGCAATTACGTTACGTCCGTGGGGCTTTCCGCCTTTGCACCGCCGACCTCGAGTCCGATGCCCGCAGAAGAACTTCAGGCGCTTCTTCGAACTCGTGGCCTGCATCTCAAGCTCGGCAACATGCTGAAGGGCGGAATTGTTTCTCAGGTTTACTCTGCCGTCGACGCACGTGGAAACTCTGTCGTTGTGAAGCACACACAAGACGTAGTGAGCGGCTTCCCGGCCATGCCGAATCTGTCACACAAATCGCACTATGTCGATACCGCGCTGCTGCGTTATCTCGAAACAAACTCGGCGGTTCGAGTGCCCCACGTTATGAACGCGTTCGAGGACTCTCCCATAACAGTCATGGAAGATTTGCGCCAAAGCGGGTTTCGTCTTGTCAGCGACATAACTGCCGCTGGTACTGCGCCGGTTCACGCAGCCTTATCAACTGGTCGATCTTTGGCGCTCATCCAACTTGCCCTCGGTGAGCATGCCGAATTCATAACCGCAGAGTCTTCTCGTGAGCTGTTCTACGACCGCGGTTTCGAGCT
>JBBSGY010000040.1:0-10270 GCA_038253645.1 Acidimicrobiales bacterium | reverse complement strand
CTGCAACCCGCCGTCGGCTCCTGGATCCAGTACTGCTCGCGGCATCTTGACCAGCCCGACCAAGTCGATCTGGCTTACCTTGGTAACGTCGTCAGTGCGGTTGCCCTTCGCGCTGGAACTGCATGTGGCGACATCAACGTCGCTACTCACGAGGGAGCGGTGTTCTTGCCGTCATTGGGATCAGCCTGTGTTCACACGGGAAGGTCGTTGTTTGGCATCGCCATACTGAATTCGATCGTCATGACGATCGACTGTGATGGCATTGTTATCGCTCTACCCGAGAGTGTCGACGTAGACCAAGAAGCATGGCTCGCGTTGCGAAGAGTAACGGTCGAATCCGACGGGCTCGCGCTCGACATCAGTTTGGATTACCTCGACCCCTACCGGAAGAGACATGGACTCGATGTCGTCGAACTGCTCGATGTGGAAGAGTTCGCTCGATGGCAGCGACTGACCGCTGATGGTTGGGAAATCCTCGTAGGCCACCACCGTCATCATGCGCAAGCCATGGCGGCAGGACTTCAATCGATTGTCCCGTTGTGGAGTAACGATCCAATGCAAGGTTTGAGCGCGACTGCCAACGACGCACTGGGTTGTGTGTTCATGACCGAGCCGGGTGATGGGCTTGGCATGGCTCTGTCACTGGTGCACGAGTTCCAGCACAACAAGTACGGCATGCTCACGGAGTTCGTTTCGCTCCATCGGACAGACGAAAGGAGTCTTCACTATGCACCTTGGCGCGGCGACCCACGACCCATCGGAGGTCTTCTCAACGGCGCCTACGCCCACCTCGGGATTGTCGAGTTCTGGGCCAAACAACGTCAGGTGGTCGACGGTGCGCGCAGACGTGCAGCTGACGTCGAGTTCGCCCGCTGGCGTGGGCAAGTCGCCCGAGCTATTCGATCCATCGAGGCTTCGGGTTTGCTAAACGAGGAGGGTGTTCGTTTCGTGAACGCCATGTCATCTTCGCTTGCTCCAATGCTCCGGGAGCCAGTTGCCGGCGACTGTGTCCGTCTGGCACGCGACATGGCGATCGATCATGAGGTCAGTTGGCGCCTGCGCAACCTCCGTCCCCACGATGAGTGCATGGAAATTCTTGCTGTATTCTGGATTACCGGCACTTCTCCACGAAAGACCTGTTTTGACTCGACGATCGAGACGCGGAGCCGGCTAGTCGAGCTGAGCCCTCGTCAGATCCTCATGAATTCCGTGCTTGCCTCTGGAATGATGGAGTCGCACGCGAAGACCCACGAGGAGGACAGCGCGGACGCAGGTCTTATCGCTGGGGACTACGAAAAAGCCTTACGCGGATATGAGGATCAGATCATGGAGGGCGACAACGGTGTAAACGTATGGGCTGGTTTCACGGTAGCGATGCTCGGTTGTACACGAGCCGTTGTTCAGTACCCCGAGGTTCTGCGAGCCATGTTTGAAAAACTCAACGAGCGAGACGGCATACAGGCGAAACCCACAGATTTGGCAGAGTGGGTAGACGCAATGAGCGTGCCAGAACACGCGACGGGAGAGGACACCTCGCCGCTCAGCGCCTCGTTACGGTGACAATCCTGTCGTGAAGCCAGCGACGACTTACTGTGCTTCGTGTGGGTCGGAATCCCCGATAGAGCTGTTGAAGCCAGCGACTACTTCCTGTTCCGGCATTCCTAGGCCGGTAGGATCGTCAAGATCAACGCCAAGCGCATCCGCGAGCTTGTCCCGGTGAGAACGATCACCCAACACTGCCAGCGAAACGCCTCGCAGTCCGAGGACTTCCTTTACGTGGTCATCACTAGCGGACACCGAAGGATCTTCCACACCTCATCACCTCACCTTTCTCCCATTTCACAGATAAAAACCTACCGCAGAACCCGAGCCGAGGATGCTCACTGCCTCCGACCGTCGTTAGTCAACGGCACCGAGGCTTCCCGCTTTCCCGCTTACCGCCAGTTTTCGTTCCGCTGCTACCATAACGTGGGGTGGCCGGCTCGGTTGACTGCACTGACCTCCGTTGCCCTTCCGTTGCTCGATACAAGCGGCACTACATTGCCGAGCCGTGGAGTTCTTTTATCGCAATGTTCTGCTGCCTCCGATCCGCTATGTCACGAGGAACGACGCAGAGATCGCGCACGAGTGGCTCGTCTCGATACTGATCTGGCTTCAACGCCATCCCAAGCTGCTCCGGGCGGTTCTGCCGCGCGAGACGTTTCGTAGCCCGATCCTGAGCCAGACGCTTATGGACGGCCTCGAATTCGAGAACCCGTTCGGCACCGCAGCAGGCTTTGACAAAAACGCGCTCATCTATCCGGCCTTGGAACGATTGACGGGAGCCGGATTCATCGAACTCGGGGGAGTAACCCTTAACCGGCAGCCGGGCAATCCCCGTCCGCGCCTTGTGCGTGTTGGGAAGAACAACCTGATCAACGAGATGGGATTCAACAACGACGGGGTGGACGCGGCTGTCGACAATATCTACGGTCTTCCACATCCGGCGGTTCCAATCGCCTTGCAGATCGTCAAACAAAAAGTGACGCCGAATGAAGAGTCCGCTGTCGAATATGGCCGGATAATTGACCATCTCGCACAGCTGCATGAAGATCGCGCGCTTCCCGACTTCATTGTCATCAACGTTTCGTCACCGAACACACCGGGCCTTCGCGCGATGCAAGATCCAAAGCCGCTTGCCGAGGTCCTTGATTCGGCGACACAGGCCATGGATCGAACAGGCCGTAATCGCAAGCGTTCGCTCATCAAACTCGCGCCCGAACTCGAACGCGCGGACATCGAAACGATTACCGGTCTTGTCGAGCAGTTCGATATCGGCGGTATTATTCTGACGAACACGACCACCACGCGTCCAATTCGCAGCAAACATGACGAGCGCGCAGGTGGTTTCAGCGGCTCGGACCTCTATCCCATCTCGGCCCCGCTGGTGAAGTTTGCCGCGAGCATTCTGTCGAAAGATCGGGTGTTGGTCGCGACCGGAGGAATCGATACCGTGGACAGGGCATACGAAATGCTTCATTTCGCGGATCTTGTCGGCGGTTATACCGGGCTGGTTTTGCAGGGCCCAAACTTGTTCCGTCGCCTTGCGGCAGGCGTTGTCAAGCGGATGCGAGACGATGGCGTTGCGAGCTTGAGTGAGCTGAGGAAGGGGAATCGCCCCCAAAGCTCGAGCGGTTCGAACCCGAAGTCATCAAGAGTCGATCAATAATCCTGGGCGCGATATTGCCGATGCGACTACCGTCAGTACCGAACCAAGCCTTGATTCACTCAACGGGAACAGGAGCCCCTCATGAGCACCGCTGTCGCACCTGCAGTTCGGGAGCAACTCGCAATTGCCCTCGACGTCGACGATCTCGTCGAGGCACGCCGTCTCACGCGAGAGCTTCAGCCCTATTTCGGTGTCGCCAAGATCGGCCTCGAGCTGTTCACCGCTGTCGGCCCGGACATCGTCGGCATCATCGCCGACCAAGGCCTCAAAGTTTTCTTGGATATCAAGTTGCACGACAACCCCAAGACCGTTGAGCGTGCGGCTCGCGTGATGGGCGCGATCGGCGTTTCATACCTCACGCTGCACGCATTCGGTGGTGCTGCGATGCTTCGAGCAGGTGTCGAAGGTTTGCACGAGGGTGCAGCGCGGGCCGGTCTCGACGCTCCCAAGGCGCTTGCAATCACAATTCTCACGGGTGACTCCGAAGCCCCCGGCTACATTCTCGGCAACCGCGTTCGCACGGCGGTCGAGGGTGGCTGCAACGGCATTGTTTGCTCGACTAACCACGTAAAAGAAGCCAAGCAGCTCGCGCCCCGGCTCGAAGCCGTTGTGACCGGGGTGCGTCCGAACGGCGCTCCCGAAGACGAATACGAAGTCGCGTCCACCCCCGAGGCTGCGCTTGAATCCGGCGCGAACCTCATCGTTCTGGGCCGGGCAATCACCGGTGCACAAGACCGTTTGGCCGCGGCAGAATCCCTCGTCTTCTCGCTGACGTAGTCAGTCGCTGATTACTTAGCGGAATATTCGGTTATCACCCGAAGGATCTGCTCTATTTGAAATGGCTTGGTGAGGTATTCACGGGCGCCGGCGCGTTTCAATTGAACAATGCGCGAGAACTTCTCGAACAAGCGCAGTTCCTGTGCGTCTTTGACGAAAAACATGTTTGGAATGTTCTCGACAAGCGACTGCAGAAATAGCTCGCCCCAGTGGCCGGCACCGGTTGAATTGCTCGTCTCGTCCATCCCGGGGCCTCTGGCTGCGGGACAAGGTAATCGCCTTGGCCGCCGCCGAGAGGGCCATATCCCGCGCTACGCCAGGAAAGCCGCGCTAACGTGCCGGTCATGCCGTCCCCACCAGCACTTACTGACGAACAACGTAAGGCCGCCCTCGAAAAGGCGGCTGCTTCGAGACGCCTGCGAGCTGAGATCAAAGAGAAGCTCAAAGCCGGTTCGGTCAGCTTCCCCGATCTTTGCCGGCAGTCCGAGAATGACGAAATCGTCGGCAAGATGAAAGTACTTGCCGTTCTCGAATCGCTTCCCCGCGTGGGCAAAGTGAAAGCACGTCATCTGCTTGAGATGGCAGGCGTGTCCGACACTCGCCGCATGCAGGGTCTTGGCAAGAATCAGCGCGAAAAGCTGCTCGAAGCCCTTTCCGACGTCTAAAATCGAAGACGAGTGATCTTTGTCGTCTCCGGGCCTGGAGGCGTTGGGAAGGGAACTCTTGTTGATGAGCTCGTCGCGTCGGATCCAAGTCTTTGGCTAAGCCGTTCATGGACGACGCGCCCTCGGCGCGAGCGTGAGTTCGCTGATGCCTACACATTCGTGGATCTCGCTACATTCCAGCAACGGATCGACGCCGGCGGTTTCTTGGAGTGGGTCGAATTTCTCGGTCACCGATATGGAACGCCTGCTCCAGCACCCGTCGAAGGCACCGACGTGGTTCTCGAAATCGAGCTCCACGGGGCGCAGGCGGTTCGTCGGATAGATTCCTCCGCAGTCCTTATTTTGGTCGTGCCGCCATCCATCGAGGTGCTTCGTGAGCGACTTAGACGTCGTGGCGACCCCGAGGAACGGATCAAGGAACGGATCGATTACGGCCAGCGCGAGCTGGCGACCGGGCGCAAAGTCGCCGACGAGACAATCGTCAATGACGACCTCGAGTCCGCAGTAAAAGCCCTGAGAGATATAGTTTCCAAATACCGCAGCCTCGGTTAGCCACAAATGTGCTGATTCGATCCCCTTACCCTTATCCTTACCCTCACACTTAGTTACCTGGAGAAACCTTGAGCGACAGTCGCGCCACCATGATGGAGCCCCCTATTGAAGACCTTCTCGATAAGGTCGACTCCAAATTCACCTTGGTGACTCTGGCTGCAAAGCGTGGTCGCGAGATCAACCTCTATTACAACCAGCTGGGTGAAGGCCTTGGCGCGATTGTTCCGCCGCAGGTGACGACAACCGCCCGCAAGCCCCTCTCGATAGCTCTCGAAGAAATTGCCATGGGCAAGATCGTCTACGTGAAGAAGACTCCCGAAGAGATCGAAGCTGACGCAGCCGCAGCCCGGGAAGCCGAGGCACAAGCCGCAGCCGACGCCGCAGCCGCTATCGCCGCGGTGAGCGCGGATGTGATCACCGACACGCCGGCCGCGGAAATCCCGGCTGATCCTGCCGATACGGAAGAGACGCCGGATGCCGGTGGAGACGAACAACCCGCCTGAGCGCTGGCTTTCAGGTAGGCACATCGTCCTCGGCGTAACGGGGGGCGTTGCTGCTTACAAAGCTGTTGAGCTTTGCCGCCGCCTAACCGACGCGGGCGCACGTGTGTCGCCTGTGATGTCGGCAAACGCAACCCGCTTCATCGGTGTCGCGACATTTGCCGCGCTCACAAGCGACGCGCCCGTTGTTGATCTTTGGACGAATGACGATCCGAGCCCGCACACATCGCTCGGCAAGTCTGCAGACCTTGTGCTCATTGCACCCGCTACCGCACGTGTAATCGCCTCCTATGCTCATGGCACTTCTGAAGACGCTCTCGCCACAACCCTGCTTGCAACGCGCGCGCCGGTTGTCCTGTGCCCTGCAATGCACACCGAAATGTGGGAAAACCCGGCCGTTGTCGCGAATATCGCGACGCTTCGTGACCGCGGCGCCGCGATTGTTGAACCCGAGAGCGGCGCTCTCGCCGGTGGAGACGTAGGCGTCGGAAGACTCGCCGGTGTCGACATGATTCTCCGAGTCGTTCGCGAAACGCTGTCTCCGCTCGACCTTGCCGGCAAGACAGTTCTTGTCACCGCGGGCGGAACGCGCGAACCGATAGACCCGGTGCGCTATATCGGCAATCGGTCATCAGGCAAGCAAGGCCACGCTATTGCGTCCGAGGCAGCGAGCCGCGGCGCACGGGTGATTCTTGTGACAGCGGCGCCCGGTTCGCCGGTGAACGAAACCGAACACGTGAACACGGCAGACGAGATGCGTAATGCCGTGATGAAACATCTCGACGTCGCCGACATCATCGTGATGGCCGCGGCAGTGGCCGACTTCCGTCCGGTGACCAATGTCGATACGAAGCTGAAGAAGACTGATGGCGTCCCACAGATTATTCTCGAACCGACGATCGACATTCTCGGCGAAGTCGCAGAATGTCGCCGCGGCGACCAGATCATCGTCGGATTCGCGGCCGAAACAAATGATGTCGAGGCTTACGCCCGAGAAAAACTCCTTCGCAAAAGGCTCGATTTCATCGTCGCAAACGACGTGAGTCGATCCGACGCCGGCATGTACGCAGACATGAACTCGGCGCTCATCATCGACGCTGCAGGCGAGGCGTTCCCCACTGGGCTGGTCGGAAAGCGTACGGTGGCTACGAACTTGTTCGATCGAATTGTAAGACATCGAATTGTAAGACAGGGGCTCTGAACAGTGGAGAAGTACACATTTACGTCCGAATCGGTGACCGAAGGCCATCCCGACAAGATGGCAGACCAGATTTCCGACGCGATCCTCGACGCGATCCTCACGGAAGACCCGGGAGCCCGTGTTGCGTGTGAGACCTTGCTTACAACCGGACTTACTGTCGTAGCCGGAGAAATCTCCACTACTGCATACGTCGACATTCCCCGAATCGTCCGTAGCACGATTTGCGAAATCGGATACAACACATCCGCTTTCGGTTTCGACGGCAACACTTGTGGTGTCGTTGTATCAGTCGGAGAGCAGTCACCCGACATCGCCCAAGGTGTTGACACCGCTTATGAGAAGCGCGAGTCGAATGCAACTGCAGATCTCGACGGCCAAGGTGCGGGTGACCAAGGAATGATGTTCGGTTACGCAGTCGACGAAACCGAAGACCTCATGCCGATGCCCATCTGGCTTGCGCACCGCCTTGCACAACGCCTGTCGCAGATTCGCAAGGCCGGTGTTATGCCGTATCTACGTCCCGACGGCAAGACGCAGGTGACCTTCGACTACGAAAATGGCAAGCCTGTTCGCTTGCGCACCGTGCTCATCTCAACCCAACACTCTCCTGACATCGACTACGAGACGTTGTTGTTTCCCGACTTGCGAGAGCACGTCATCCGTCCATTGGTGCCCGAGCAATTTGCACACGACGACTATGAAATTCTCGCTAATCCGACCGGCACATTCGTACTCGGCGGTCCTCACGCAGACGCCGGACTCACCGGTCGCAAGATCATCGTCGATACATACGGTGGCGCAGCGCGTCACGGCGGTGGTGCGTTCAGCGGCAAAGACCCGACCAAGGTCGATCGCTCAGCAGCGTACGCAGCGCGTTGGGTTGCCAAGCACGTCGTTGCGTCCGGTGCGGCTTCGCGTTGCGAGCTGCAGGTCGCGTACGCGATTGGCGTTGCGCACCCGATCTCGATCATGCTCGAGACATTCGGTACCGAGCAGATCGATCCGCAGCGAATTCTCACGGCGATCAAAGAGACATTCGACCTGCGTCCCGCGGCAATCCTTCGAGACCTCGATCTGCGCAGGCCGATCTATCGCCGCACTGCGGCCTATGGACACTTCGGGCGCAGCGACAAAGAGTTCACATGGGAAGACACGACGCGGCTCGAATCCTTCAAGCAGGCAGTCGGAGCCTGACTGCCCGGGTTCTTCCTGATGTCTCGGGCATCGAGGCGACATTCGACTATTCCGTACCCGACGGGATGCAGGTCGAAATTGGTTCAATCGTTCGCGTCGACCTTCACGGCCGGCGCGTTCGTGGTTGGGTCATAGACACCGATACAACGCCTCCGGACGGCGTTCGATTGCTGCCGATCAGCAAGCTGAGCGGATGTGGGCCAGATCGGGAATTGATTGATCTCTCCGAGTGGGCCGTGCGTCGTTGGACCGGTCGACGTTCTTTCTATTTGGGAACTGCGTCGCCCGAACGAATCGTCTCGGGGATCCCCGCTGCGCGTGTTCGCGCAGCGGGTGAGGAGCCATCGTGGTTCGTAGAGTCGCCTGCATTGCTTGCACTTCCCCCTGCGGAGGATCCAACGCCGATCATCGAAGGGGCGCACGTTGCAGGTCCCGCGCTGGTAATCGTTCCGAGTAGACGTAGCGCGCAAAGACTGGTCGATGCATTGCGCAAACGCGGACACAAAGACGTTGTGTTGCACCCCGAGGGCTGGTCTGCCGCCGCGGCGGGAGGAGTAACTGTCGTCGGAACGCGTGCGGCAGCGTGGTGCCCCATGCCCGACATTCGTTCGGTGGTCGTTGTCGACGCATATGACGAAGGTCATCAGTCAGAAGCGTCGCCCACGTGGAACGCCGTAGACGTGGTGGCCGAACGCGCAGCGAGGCACAAGGCAGCGCTTTTGCTCATTTCAGCGGTACCACGGCTTTCGCTGACTGCCGGCCGAACGCTCTTGCCAATCGATCGCGAACGCGAACGGCGAGGATGGGCCCCGCTTCACGTCGTCGACCTGCGCAAGAGTGATCCTCACGCCGGTCGCTATACGCACCAACTCGTTGAGTTATTGCGCGGTGAGCGCCGTGTCCTTTGTGTACTCAATCGCAAAGGTCGTGCGCAGTTGCTGGTTTGTGCAGCGTGCGATGAGGTAGCGGTTTGTGTGAAGTGTTCGAGCTCACTGCGAGCAACCGATTCGGGAGACCTTGTTTGTCGCCGTTGTGAGAACTCACAACCCACTATTTGTCGCAATTGCAGTTCGATGCGTTTGAAACAATTGCGCGCCGGTGTCAGCAAGGTACGTGAAGAGCTCGAAGCCCTTGCCTTGCGCCGGGTCGGAGAGGTAACAGGAGAGACGAAGGAGCTACCGAACGCGCAAGTACTCATCGGCACCGAAGCTGTCTTGCATCGCGTCGGGCGGGCAGATGCGGTCGTGTTTCTCGAGTTCGATCAAGAATTGCTCGCGAGTAGATACCGCGCTGCAGAAGACGCTTTGGTGCTGTTGGCGCGCGCATCGCGAATTGTCGGAGGTAGAAACAGAAGTGGCATCGTGATAGTGCAGACTCGACTTCCCGATAACGAAGTCATCGACGCCGCAGTACACGCTGATCCGGCTCGTCTGCATGCGGTTGAGGAGATCCGTCGCCGGGAGCTGGGATGGCCGCCGTTCAGCGCGTTGGCAAGAGTTTCAGGCGCTGGCGCCGCCGAATACATCTCGACGCTTCCGGCGTGTGACGGCGTGCTCGGGCCGGACGACAACGGCAACTGGCTCGTTCGTGCCCCCGATGCTGGCACCCTCGCCGACGTTCTCGCTGCTGCAAGGCGCCCCAAAGCACGAGTCCGCATCGAAGTCGACCCGCCTCGCATCTAGCCTTGTCTTCTGCAGAGCTGCTCTTCGCCCCCGATCGGGTGCCGATGCAAAGTCGTCATAAGACTGCAACTTGATCGGTCATGTGAATTTGTCGTCACCCCGAGATGTCCGCTGAAATGGGCTGTTCATCTGGACAAATGCGGCGATCTACGCTGGTTTCTTGACGTACGTATGACGGATTGAGTCGATGACACGCGGCCTTCGCAAAATCGAGTGCACACAGCGAATGCCGTCGCTATGTTTCCACCCGATTGTTTTTAATTGATGCAGTGGCGGGACGTTCCGACCCAGGGGGATTTCGGGTGTTCAAAGATTTTCGTCTTACACAACGCGGTAGGGGTATACCGCGCCTCACGGCACTCACGACAGCTGTGCTTCTCACCGCAACGCTGTTTGCCTTTGTTCGCACAACCGGCAAGTGCCGCACCCATCTACGTACAGTCGAACGGCGCAACGTCGACCACATCGGCAACGTCGATTGCGACGACGTT
>JBBSGY010000039.1:0-10373 GCA_038253645.1 Acidimicrobiales bacterium | reverse complement strand
GACGGGCAGATGACCTCGTCTCCCGGACCGATCCCGAGCGCGAGCAATGATGCAAATAGCGCCGTGGTACATGAAGTAACTGCGACTGCGTGTTTGGCGCCGACGTACCCTGCGATCAGGCTCTCGAACTCGGCAACAGCAGGGCCCTGAGTGACCCAGCCCGAACGCAGCACTGCGATCACAGCCTGCTCTTCTTCGTGACCGAAGGTCGGCTTCATCAACGGAATGTTCATACGTGCCTGCGTGCCGCTGTCGGCGAGAAACGTCATCAGACATAAAGATCGTCCATTGACCAGGCTTTCTTAGTCTCCGAGAGAGGCCTTGACGGTGCGGAGTATCCGGCCCGCGTCGCTCACCTCACCCCGCGCCAGCTGCACTTTCGTAATCCGGAGCACGCCGTCACCGGTAAGGACGTCAGCCGATTCGTCGTTGAAACTCACTACTCGACCGGCGATGCGGCCTTCGTAGACGGGCGCTCTCATGACGGGCACCGCTTCCCAAATCGTGATCTTCTCGCCCTTCCACGATGTGAATGCGCCCGGATACGGAAATCCCAAGCCCCGCACGAGACGGTCGATCTCCTGTGTCGACGCCGACCAGTCAATCTCGCCGTCGCCAGGCGTGCGTGCGCAGGCGTATGTCGCTCTCGCGTGGTCCTGTGGTGTTCGTCGTGCGGATCCGTTTAACAACGCACCGAGATTCTCATTGATCACCTCGAGTGTTGATTCGGTGACTTGTTCATATAGTTCCGCCGCTGTTACGCTCTCGCCGATGGCGAAGGACTTCTGAGCCACAATGTCACCCTCGTCGATCCCTTCTGCAAGATGCATCAATGAGACACCCCAAGCGGGTTCTCCGTTGATGATCGCCCAATTCACGGGCGCGAAGCCCCTGTAACGGGGCAATGGCGAATCATGCACGCCGACACATCCGTTTCGCGGCAGCGAATATACGGCGCACGAAATCATTGTTCGCCAACCCACAACAATGATCAGCTCAGGATCGAGAGCGACGATCTCGGCTTCTTCGTACTGCGAGAGCCGTTTTGTAACCATGACCGGTACTGAGTTATCGCGCGCCAGCTTCGAGATGGTGTCGCTCTCGCGAAACTGTTCATGATCGTCTTCACGCATCGCGTACACGCCAATCAGATCAACCTCACGCTCAATGAGTGTCTCGAGCACGCGTCGACCACGAGGAGTTCCTCCAATGAAAAGCAGCCGTGTCATGAAATCAATACCTCATATTTCGAAAGTGGTGTGCAAGCTCGGGAAGCAAGGCGACGGATTGCGCTGTCACACCGGCGACAGCTGCTTGTGGAGTGCAATCAACGATGTGCGCGTAACGGTCCAATGGAAGCATCTCAATCGAGTCGCATCTCTCGAGGGTCAGTGGCGGGGCGAAATCGAGATCGATGCCATGCGGAATGAGTTGACTTATAACCTCCAATGCAGCGCATTCTGGAACGCCAAGCGTGATGAATGCAAGGTCGACGTTCGAAATTCCGGCAAACGCATTTAGGTAAACACCTACGGCGTCGAATGCGTGCCGGGGCTCGTTCCAATCGACAACCAAAAGAACTCGCCGCAATGAAATCGGTGTGGCGTCCCACCAGAACACGTCGTCTGCATGTTCGGGCGGAATCGTGAATGGCAGCGCCGAGATCTGCGGCCCGAGCAGCAATCCATGGTCTCCTCTGTGCCATGCGCCGATCGAATGCTGTACGTCGGCGATTGTGCCGTCCAGCAGACCGCGCGCTCTTGTAATCCCTTCCTGCAATGGTGTCGCGAGTTCCGGCATAAGTGAGACCGCGTTCTGGTAGTGACTCAATGCAAAGTCAGCCGTTGATGCACGCATGACGGCCGCATTCGCAAGATCGACATATGCCGCAGCCCAATCAGGCCTTTCGACACTGGTCGCCCACTCCAATGCCGGAAAACAATCGAGCAATGTGTTCCGCTCGTGGCACAAGCGCCTAACCCGGCCGGCCTCGTCAAATGACTCGACCAAACCCTCCGTACCAGTGGAGGCACTTTTCTCGTGGCGACGATATTCGGTGAATGCAACTGGGAGATATTGATACCGGTGCTTCGAAGCCGACTTGGTCCAGTAGTGGTAATCACAAGCGAATCCAAACGCCCATTCGCCCACTTCCCTATCCAAACCGCGTCGCATGATCGCCGTTGGCATCAAAATGATGTTCTCGAGCAAAAGCCGGCGCAGCAGGTTCGATGAATCATATGAGAACGGCATGCCCTGCGGGCCGGCACGCTCGCCGGACTCGTTGATCCACCAGCAGGCTCCATGCACAATATCGACAGCTGGGCTGTCCACGAACGTCTGAAGTTGCAACTCCAATCGATCCGGCATTAGCCGGTCGTCACCACCGAGACCTGCCCAGAACTCACCGCGTGCGTTGCGGGCGAGTGAGCGCCATATCAAATCGAATCGTCCGGTCTGGCCGATGTTGTCGTGGTGCTCCAAGAGCTTGATGCGTGTGTCACCAAGATACTTCTCGACGACACGCCGCGACTCGTCGGGAGATGCATCGTCAACAATCAGGAGCTCGAAGTCACCCATTGTTTGATCCAAGACTGACTCGATCGCGGTTCCAATGAACTCCGCGATGTTGTACATGCCGGTTACGACCGTGACGCGTGGGCCGTCCCTAACCACGCGCAATGACGGTACCGGGAGTAACCGTACAAAATAGTCCTTGACGTTGTGCTCGTGCACGACCTCATCACGCGCCAAGTTCCCAAGCTGTTGGCGTTCAGCCGGATTTGAAAGAAGTTTCTGAATTTCATCGAAGTGCGACCCATCGGGGAACCGCTCGACAGCAACTCGCGCACACGCTGCCGCCTCCTGAGCAGCAAGTGGGGAATCGACAAGTACGACGCGCCCTTTGCTCAATTCCTCAGCGAGAGCCGGATATGGCACTTCACCATGCGCAAATGGATCAGCCTGCGCGAAGGCGTTCCAACCAGAACCTATAGCTCGAACCGACAGGCCTTCGCTCACAAGACCGCACATATCCCGAACAACATCGAGGGATGCATCTCCGTAGAACACGACGTCGACTTCTTCGTCGCGCTGCACCGGGACGAGAAGGTCGACATTGATGCCTAACCTGTCGTCAATCAACTTCATCTCGATATCGCGCGCTGTGATGGATTCGCTCACCCACGCGGGCGGATCCATTGCAAGTACGAGGTCGGGCTTGAACTCGTCGAGTACCCATTCCCACTGGTGTTGTGGCGTTCCGCGTCGGGCAGATCGTGATGCATCAATCGGGTCGAACTGGAATATGTCGTAGCCCAACTTGCTCAGCGAACTTACGCAATGAGCCCAGAATGGCGTGCACGCGTCTTCTGCGCCCGCACCGGCAATAACAATCACTGTCTGTTGATGATGGCTAAGAAGACGCTCGCATCATCTATCGCTGACCTCAGCGACGAATCCCGTGCCATGTCACTGGTACCCGCTGGACCAGTAGTCAGCATCGGCCTTGTACTTCTCGTCTTTACCCACGAACGCGCAGTGTAACGACGGCTTGACCTTCCTGCCCGGTCGAGGAATCGAACATGAAAATCTGGTGGCTGCTCAGACGAATGCGGCAAGCGCCGATAGGAGCATCAAATGAGCAACATCGGGGTGATCGGCGCGGGTTACTGGGCGCAAAACATGCTGCGGGTCATCGCCGGCTCGTCCAGTTCAGAGCTTGTGGCGGTTGCTGAACTCGATGAATCGAAACACGTCGCCGTGGGCCACCACTACCCGGGCGTGCGAATTTCGACAGATGCCAACGAGCTTTTCAACGACGACGCAATCGACGCGATCTACATCGCAACGCCCCCGGAAACCCACGGTCGACTGGCTCTTGCGGCGCTTCGCGCCAGCAAACACGTTCTAGTCGAGAAGCCGATCGCCACCAGCGCTGTCGCAACCGAAGCGCTCATAGAGGAGGCGTACGTACAACAACGCACGCTGATGGTGGGCCACACATTTCTTTATTCGCCACCCGTGCTGAAGGTGATGGAACTTATCAACAATGGCACCGTTGGCGACGTCTTCTATGTCGACTCTCAGCGCGTGAACTTAGGCAAGTACCAAGCGTCGGGCGTCATGTGGGACCTCGCTCCGCATGATCTATCAATCATCTTGCACTGGCTCGGCGAAGTGCCGATTTCCGTTGCTGCATCGGGTCGCTCATTCCGCTCAACCGGTCGTGAAGACGTTTGTTTCATCACGCTCGACTTCCCCGGCGGGGCCGTGGCGCAACTTCAAGTCAGTTGGCTTGCGCCCGTGAAGCTTCGTCGAACGATGGTCAGCGGTTCGCAGCGCATGGTCGTTTACGACGACACTTCGGGCCCTGAAGCCGTCAAGGTTTTCAACCACGGGGTCGATCTCGCTGCTCCCGAAACGTTCGGCGAATTCCAACTTTCCTACCGCCAGGGCGACATCTGGATTCCACGTCTCGACACGTCCGAACCACTCACCAATGAGTGGGAACACTTCATACAGTGCACCAAAACCGGCCGCCACCCACGTAGCTCCGCCGAACAGGGACTCGCAGTTGTCAAGGTATTGGAAGCGGCTGACCGCTCCCTCAAGACGGGCCACCGTGAGCCCGTCGAATGGCGAACACGCGAGCCCCACATTCCACAGCCACGTTTCGAAGCCCTCACCGATACGACCGTTGTCAACTGATCACCGCTAGGCCTGCGCCAACCCGAACTGTGTGCGCAAAGGTGCCGTTTTCGGGACCTTTACGCACACAGTTAGTTGGATCGGCCCGGAAATTGGCGCTCAAGTGAGGCATGGATTGTGTCGAAAAGCTCAGTTCGAATGAGCGAAGCACCGATAGGGACTTTTGGAAACCTCTCGTCGAAGGGCGCCGTCCGAATGTCTCAACTCCGAATGTCTCAAATAGGTGTCTCTGTTGTCATCCCGGTGTGGAACCAGTGGCAATTCACCAAGGCTTGCTTGGACTCGCTTCGCCCCACGGTCGGTGTGCGCGACGAGATCATCGTGGTCGACAACGGTTCTGAAGACCAGACCCCCACCGGCCTGAAGCATTTTCCCGGCATCAAGGTCATCACGAACGAAGCCAACTTGGGCTTCGCCGTCGCATGTAACCAGGGTGCCGCTGCTGCGACCGGTGATGTCGTTGTCTTTCTCAACAACGACACGCTCGTAACTTCGCGCTGGCTCGACGACCTCGTTTCGCCGTTTGAAGACGAGACTGTCGCCGCAACCGGGCCTCGCTCGAACATGGTCTCGGGCCCGCAGATCGTCGAGAACATTGACTACACGTTCGGCAGTGTGCCCGAGCTGCGCAAATTCGCAAAGAAGTGGCAGAACGAGCACAAGGGCCAAACGTCCGAGACGGAACGTCTTGTCGGATTTTGTCTCGCCGTTCGCCATAGTGCGTTCGAAGCAATCGACGGGTTCGACGAGACATTCGAAATCGGTGGCGCTGAAGACGACGACCTCGGTCTTCGTCTCATCGCGAACGGCGGACGCCTCCTCATCACGCACGGCTCTTTCGTACACCACCATGGCCACGCAACGTTCGACGGCAACGGCCTCGACTGGTTCGCGATTCAAGAAAAGAACTTGGACCGTTTCGCTGCAAAGCACGGCAGTGCTCGTTCACCCCGTCGTGAATCCGGCGCGCCTTTGCTCAGTGCTTGCATGATCGTGAAGGACGAAGAGGAACTTCTTTCGAAGTGTCTTTCGAGCCTCAGTGGCCTGGTTGACGAAGTAGTTATTTACGACACTGGTTCAACAGATGGAACCGTTCAGCTTGCTCGTGACGCCGGTGCAACCGTAATCGAGGGTTACTGGGACGACGACTTCGGCCGTGCCCGCAATGCTGCGCTTCAAGCGTGCAAGGGCGAATGGGTAATCCACATCGATGCCGACGAAGTTCTCGAATGTGACCCGCTTGCGCTCCGTCAGCGTCTTCAACAGTCGCCAATCGCGGCACTGCAGGTCGAGATCCTCAACCTGAGTACCGACGGACGCAACAACCTCACGCACCGCCCGTGCCGCATTTTCAAACGAGCACTTCACCACTGGAGTGGCCGCCTGCACGAGCAGGTCGTGCGACGAGACGGTGGGTCTCGAACCGAACTTGGCTTCGAGAACGACGCGCGAATCATTCACTCCGGATACACCGCCGAGCAGGTTACGAAAAAGAACAAGGGCGAGCGAAACATTCGCATCGCCACCGCCGAAGGTACCGAGGAAGAAGGCCGCGACCCGGTCGACCGCCTCACCAACCTTGCGCGTTCCTACACATTCGCCGAACGCCACGAAGAGGCACTCGCGCTGTACGCGCAAGCGCGCTCGATGGCGACCAAGCTCCCGGTCGCGCGCCGTACGCTTTTGCGTGCCGGTGCACAAACGTGTTTGACGGTCGGTCGCCCCGAAGAAGCCCTTGCCTGGGCCGACGAGCTTGCCACGGTTTGCAAGTCGCCGGACACGGCCAATTACCTGCGCGGCATGGCCCTCGCCGACCTCGGTCGCTTTGAAGAGTCACTCGTAGCGCTCACCGACTGCGACGAGATGACCGATGACGACGGCGTTGTCTTCCCGGTCGACACTGTTCACATTCGCCGAGCGGCCTGTTACGGCGCTCTCGGACAGTGGGAACACGCTGCAGCTGAATTCCAACTCGTGGCCGATGCATCCGACTCACAAGAGTCCGTTTTGGCGCTTGCTGTCGAGGCGTACTGGCGTATCGGGCGCGATGTCTCGTCGCTTCTCTCGCGGCTCGACTCCACCAGCATCAACGCACTTCTCGCG
The DNA here is from genome assembly GCA_038253645.1 of Acidimicrobiales bacterium. Taxonomy (GTDB): domain Bacteria; phylum Actinomycetota; class Acidimicrobiia; order Acidimicrobiales; family JBBSGY01; genus JBBSGY01. Next base: position 3,560 of record JBBSGY010000039.1, on the reverse strand, counting down.
CAGATGAAGTCAATTCCCGTCGGAGCAGCAGATGCTGCACTCGAACATCTCTTCCAGCGCCCGGAACTTCGAAGCAACGTGCTGGCACTCGCCATCAGTATTGGGCCGAGCTTGCCTTGTGAACGTGCACTCACATGGTCACAGGCTTTACGCGCAGTCGGCCTCGTCGACAAGTGCCCGCTCATTGCAAAGGCGTGGGACACAAGCCAACACGTCAACGACCGGCTCACCGCGGCGGTGCTTGCAAAGGCCGCATTCGACGACGACCGTGCCGATGGCGCATTGAAGTTTTCGGCCACCTCGGTTGCGCCGGCCGACTTTGTTGCCTGCCTTTACCAAATCAGTGAACTAGCACCTTCGCTCCTCGAGAAGTTCGTCATTGCAGCCTCCACACTGCCTGACCGGAGCTTCGCGATGGCACGTGCACTTCATGAGCTGGGCGCGCCCGACGAAGGCATTGCGGTGCTGATGCACGGCTTGGATAAAGAAGGAGTCAACGACGTCCTTGCAACGAAGGCTGCCGAATGGCTGGTCTCGGTCGGTCACGAACATGAGGCCGCGCAACTTCGCTCATCGGTAAACTAGATGCGGCGCGCGGTCGCACTTTTCGCAAGCAACGTCACGACGAGTATCGAGAATCTGGCGAACGAACTCGACTCGGCGGGTTGGAACCCGTTCGTTGTAGACGGCTCGCAACAAACTGTCGAAAGTTTTGCGACAATGCTCGACGAGCAAGGTGCCCTTGTCGCGCATTTCCACCACGACGGCGGAGCCGATTTGTCCCCGTTCGTCCAACGCGCTTCAACTCTGGGCGTTCCGAACCTTCTGACACTTCATTCGCAGGCCCCGCCTGAACTCGAAGCGGTATTTCATCTCTGCGAGTCGGTCGGCGGATCGAACACGGATGCGTCGTCTTTCACGGCTGCGTATCACTCTGCCGCCGGTGACCTATTGCCGCCGGTGACCGACAAGCGGATCACCGCAGTGATCAGTACCTACAACAAGCCCCAACTTTTACGTCGCGCGCTTGAAGGATTTGTTAACCAGACACTTTCGCAAGAGCAGTACGAAGTGATCGTGGTCGATGACTGCTCGACCGTGGACGTGGCTTCCGTGGTTGCCGAGTTCGAAGACAGGCTCCCGCTCGTCTTCGTTCGCCACGAAACAAACAAGGGACTCGGCGAAACACGCAACACCGCGGTTGCACGTGCATCGGGGGACATAGTTGCTTTCTTTGATGACGACAATATCGTGGGCCCTCGCCTACTTGCTGAACACCTGCGTACACATGTGGAATACCCACAAGAGAACTTCGCGGCACTTGCATTCACCGGATTGCACTCGTCGGTCGAGATTACGAACGTTTTGTGGGCGGTTACACAAACCCTCCAGACATACCTCTCTTCCCAGTGGATGCATCACGGAGATCAGCTGCCGTGGCATTGCGCATGGGGTGGCTGTTCTTCATTCAAGATCTCGCTTCTTCGTCGCTACGAATACGAAGTTGCGTGGATGGAAGACATGGATCTTGCCTGGCGCATGCGCGCGGAAAGCATCGTTGTCGTTCACAACAGACACGCAGTTCAGTACATCGCAGAGACTGAAACCGTTGAATCGTGGAAAACGCGATCACGACGTCAAGGTCGCGCCGCCGCATTGCTTGCCGCGCGTCACTCTGAGCCGGAGTTTCAGGCCTACCTCGGAGCGTCGACGGCGAAATCGAACCTCATCGCGCTCGAACCACAGGTAGAGAAGGCGAACTCGGTCATTGCCAGGTTCGATCAGATTCCGCGCGAACAGCTGGAGAATGATGCCGTCGAATACAACGGTCTTTTTGTCGCGCAGCATGCTGCGCTTGAAGATGCATACCGAATCGTGTTCGAATATGAGCGCCTCAATGAGTACATCGCCGCTGCAATCGAACTAGGAAACGAGGAGCCACGCGCAACGGGAAAGCGCATCCTCGTGATCGATGTACTGTTCCCGATGGCCGATCGTGCCTCTGGTGCAAAGCGTTTACGTCACCTTCTCGAATTGATGGTCGACGAAGGCCACGAAGTGACATTCCTCGCGATGAACGGCGAGAACCAGGCACGATATGTTTCTGAACTACGTGCGCTTGGCATTAATACGGTTGCAAACGATCCCGCACGCCTTGCGACTGCGTTCGGTGCACCGTCATCAGGCCAGCCGGCGTTCGACATCGGCCGCTTGCTCACCGAACACAAATTCGACATCGCGTTCATCGAATTCTATTACGTGGCCGAGCAGTACATCCCCGAAATCCGCCGCTGGTCTCCAAACACGCGGATCATTCTCGATTCAGTCGACATTCATTATGTGCGTGAGCGCCGCCAAGCAGCGATCGCGGGAGACACGGAAATGGCAGCGAAGTCGGAGACGACCAAGCGCCGTGAACAAGCGGCCTACTCTCAGGCCGACGATGTGATTGCGATTACCGAAGCTGATCGCGCTGCGCTTCTCGAACTCGTGCCGGGTGCAAAGACGGCGATCCTGCCCAATCTGCACGACTCGACACCAATGACCAACAGCTTCGGAAATCGCAAAGGTTTACTGTTTGTAGGCAATTTTGTACACCCACCGAACGCGGACGGCATCACGTGGTTTGCGTCGGCAATCTGGCCGCAGGTTCAGCGCGCGATTCCGAATATTGAACTGACCGTCGTCGGCGCAGACCCACCGGCTTCTCTCAACAATGTTCGTGGAATCAACGTCGTCGGATACGTGCCATCGATGATTCCGTTTCTCAGTGACGCGCGACTGTCGATTGCGCCATTGCGCAGCGGGGCAGGAATGAAGGGCAAGGTCGGCGAAGCGCTCGGAGCGGGACTGCCCGTAATTGCAACTTCGGTTGCATCTGAGGGCATGCACTTGACATCGGGTGACAACGTTGTCATCGCGGACGATGCAGATGGCTTCGCACAAGCAATCATACGTTCATATAACGACAAGGCACTTTGGACAAAGCTCTCCAACAACGGTCGGCGCCTTGTCGATGCAATGTACGGAACGAAAGCTGTGCGCGAATTGCTGAATCAGGTTCTCGATGCGAGATCCGATGAAGCGCAACTCTTCGTCACCGTGCCGGATTGGAACGACCTCACGGATCTGCAAAACGCGCTAGCCGAGTACACGAACAATTTCGGCCCGAGCGACGCTGTCAGCCTTGTGGTCGGAGTGCAGAACTACGACTTAAATGAGGCAACCGAAAAGGTGATCGACGCTCTGACCCAGCTCGGGCTCGACCCGACGAACATTGCCGACGTCGAGATCACACCATGGAATTCGAGCTCCGCTACACGTTTGCCCGAGAACGCAGTATGGCTAAACACCGCGCCGAACAACCTTTAGATTCCGGCTCCGCTCGGAATCACCTCTCTACTTAGCGGGGTCACTTCTCTGAGATCGATCTCACCGTCGAGGCGATGACGTAGGCGTGCACTGCGCGACACGTAGACGCCAAGAGCGACGAGCAAAGATCCGGCCACAACCAGCGTGTGTACTACGCCGATTTCGTCGTCGAGCCAACCTTGCACAAG
>JBBSGY010000038.1:0-10374 GCA_038253645.1 Acidimicrobiales bacterium | reverse complement strand
GAGTAATGACGATGTCCTCTCATGGTTCGCGCATCGCCGTCCGTACGGAAGCAAATAACTGGTCGGAAGGACGGCGAGTAATGACGATGTCCTCTCATGGTTCGCGCATCGCCGTCCGTACGGAAGCAAATAACTGGTCGGAAAGACGGCGAGTAGTGGCGACGGAAGTACACAGTTCGCGCATCGCCGGTCGGAAGGACGGTGAATGCCAGTGTTGATGCCCCGCAAGGTGAAGCACCGCAAGCAGCACCGCGGTCGTCGCGCCGGCAACGCCAAGGGCGGAACAACGATCATCTTTGGTGAGTACGCGATCCAGGCGCTGGAGTCCGGTTGGATCACCGCGCGCCAGATCGAAGCGGCGCGAATTGCCATGACTCGTCATGTAAAGCGTGGCGGCAAGGTTTGGATTCGCGTATTCCCTGACAAGCCTGTAACCAAGAAGCCTGCTGAAACACGGATGGGTTCGGGTAAGGGAAACCCGGAGTTCTGGGTTTCGGTGGTCAAGCCCGGACGCGTGATGTTCGAACTCGCCGGTGTCGGTCCCGACCTTGCACGAGAAGCGATGAACCGCGCAATTCAGAAACTTCCCATCAAGGCAAAGTTCGTTATTCGAAGTGAAGAGGTGCAGGTCTAATGTCAAAAGCAATAGAGCTGAGAGACCTCAATGATGACGATCTCGCACAACGTCTAGAAGACGCGCGTCAGGAACTGTTCAACCTTCGGTTCCAGCACGCGACAAATAGGCTCGATAACACCGCGCGACTTGGTCAAGTGCGCAAAGAAATTGCGCGACTTGCAACTCTCCTTCGTGAGCGTGAAATTGCGGCCGCAGAGAACAAAGGAATTTTGCGACCCAATGAACAGGGAGCTAAGCAATGAGTGACGACAGCACCAATTCAACCGAACGAGCGCAGCGTAAGGTGCGCACGGGTCACGTGATCTCGACCGCAAACGCAAAGACAGTTGTCGTGTCTGTTGTTGAGCGCGTCCGCCATGCTCGATACGCGAAGACCGTTCAGCATTCGAAGAAGTACCACGCACACGAAGAGCTCGGTGACCTCAAGGTCGGCGACACCGTTCGCATCGTCGAGACTCGGCCGTTGTCGAAACTGAAGCGCTGGCGTGTTTCTGAAGTTGTGGAGCGTGCCAAGTGATCCAGCAAGAGACGCGACTCAAGGTCGCCGACAACACTGGTGCAAAGGAGGTTCTTTGCATCAAGGTGCTCGGTGGTTCGGGCCGTCGTTACGCAAGCATCGGTGACATCATCGTTGTGACGGTCAAAAGCGCCATTCCAGGCGGCTCGGTCAAGTCCGGCGAAGTTGTGAAAGCTGTCGTCGTTCGTCAAAAGAAAGAAGTTCGCCGTCCGGACGGGAGCTATATCCGCTTCGACGAAAACGCCGCCGTCATTCTCAAGCCGGCAAGCGATAAGAAGAAGAAGGCTTCAGGTGGCGAGCCCATGGGCACGCGCATCTTCGGCCCAGTTGGTCGTGAGCTACGGGACAAGCGCTTCATGCGCATCATCTCGCTCGCGCCGGAGGTTCTCTAATGGTAGTTACGCCTGTAAAATTCAAGATGAAACTGCGCAAGGGTGATCGCGTGAAAATTCTGTCCGGTAAAGACAGGGGAAAAGAAGGCAACATCTCGCGCGTCATCCCGGAAAAGAATCGGGTGCTCGTCGACGGCGTCAACATCGTCAAGAAGCACCAGAAGGCTCAAGGCACAACGCGCCAGGCGGGCATCATCGACCGGGAGATGCCGATCAATGCATCAAATGTCGCTGTTGTCAGCCCTAGCGACGGGAAGCCCACGCGCATCGGTTACCGAATCGATGAAAAGGGCGAGAAACATCGAATTTGCAAGCGCACTGGGAGTGATCTGTGAGCGCCGCTACCGCGACATCGCCGGCCCGGAAGGCCGCATCATCTGACAACGGGCGGCCTCGCCTGAAGGATCGTTATGACAAAGAAATCCGCGCGCAGCTGAAGGATCAGCTGGGCTTGGGAAACATCATGGAAGTTCCCACGCTCGAGAAGATCGTCGTCAACATGGGTGTCGGACGCGCAGCTCAGCAAGGCAAGCTGCTCGAACACGCAATCACTGATCTCACGATCATCAGCGGTCAGAAGCCGATGACGACACGTGCGAAGAAGTCGATTGCAGGCTTTAAGCTGCGCGAAGGTAATGCAATCGGCTGCAAGTCAACATTGCGTGGTGATCGCATGTGGGAGTTCTTCGACAGGCTCATCAGCGTTGCGATTCCACGTATTCGTGACTTTCGTGGCCTTCCCGCAAAAGCGTGGGACGGCAATGGCAACTACACATTTGGCGTAACCGAGCAGGTCATTTTCCCTGAAATCGATTACGACAAGATCGACGAATCCCGTGGCATGGACATCACCATCGTCACGACAGCGCGTACTAATCAGGAGGGCAAAGCATTGCTCGACGCGTACAAGTTTCCCTTCCGCCGGCAAGGTCAATAAGAGATGGCAAAGAAAGCACTTATCGAGAAGTCAAAGCGCAAGCCGAAGTTCAAGGTTCGCGCGTACACGCGCTGCCGCCGTTGCGGACGGCCAAGAGCCGTCTTCAAAAAGTTCGGTCTATGCAGAGTTTGTTTAAGAGTGATGGTTCACAACGGCGAAGTGCCCGGCGTGACCAAGGCGAGTTGGTGAGGAGGAAACAAAATGACAATGACTGATCCAATCGCCGACATGCTCACTCGTATCCGCAACGCGAATACGGCGATGCATGACACAACCAACATGCCTTCCTCGAAGCTGAAAGAAAAGATCGCCGCGATCTTGAGCAGCGAGGGATACATCGAAGGTTTCAACGTGGTCGATGACTCGAAGCGTCCCGGCCGCACACTCCAAATTCAGCTCAAGTACTCGCCTGAGCGCCGCCGCACGATCTCCGGAATTCGTCGCATCAGCAAGCCTGGTTTGCGCGTCTACACCGGCAGTGACCGCATCCCGCGCGTTCTCGGTGGGCTTGGTATCGCAATCCTTTCGACTAGTCAGGGTCTTCTCACCGACACACAGTGCAAAAAGCGCGGCGTCGGCGGCGAAGTTCTCTGTTACGTGTGGTGATGTGAGATGAGTCGAATCGGAAAACAGCCGGTGCCGGTACCGAAGGGCGTTGACGTTGTGATCGCAGACCGCGTCGTTACCGCAAAGGGTTCGCAGGGTACGCTCACAATGGAAATTCCCGGCGAAATCATCGTTCGCACCGAAGACGAGACGATCGTCGTCGAGCGTCCCAACGAGGAGCGCCGTAACCGTGCGCTTCACGGCCTCACGCGTTCGCTCATCGCGAACCTGGTCGAGGGCGCAGCAACCGGTTTCACGAAGGAACTCGAAATCGTCGGCGTTGGTTACCGTGCTACCGCAAAAGGTCCTAAGGCAATAGAATTGGCGCTTGGCTTCAGCCATCCCGTCAATGTCGAGGCACCTGAAGGCATCACCTTCGAGGTTCCGGCACCCACCCGCATTCTGGTCAAGGGAAGTAGCAAGCAGGAAGTCGGCCAGGTAGCGGCCAACATCCGCAAGATTCGCAAGCCTGAGCCTTACAAGGGCAAGGGTGTTCGTTACGCAGGCGAGGTTGTCCTGCGTAAGGCAGGAAAGGCAGCCAAGTGAGTTCGAAAATCGCGCCGCGTGGTCGGCTGCTCCGTCACAGCCGCGTTCGCAGGAAGATTTCCGGCGTCCCGAACCGTCCGCGTCTCGCGGTGTTTCGTTCGTCGACCCACATCTATGCGCAACTCATCGATGACACAACGGGCAACACGCTTGCCTCGTCGTCGACCGTTGCAGATGGCAAGGCGGGCGCAAAGATCGCAAGCGCAGAGAATATTGGCAAGTTGCTCGCTGAGCGCGCCAAGGCGGCAGGCATCGACACTGTGGTCTTTGACCGCGGTGGTTTCCGTTATCACGGTCGCGTTGCCGCGGTCGCCGAGGGTGCTCGCAAAGCCGGGCTTAGGTTTTAAGGATTCAAATGGCTGAGACCCAGTACGAAGAACGAACGATTATGGTTAACCGTGTCGCAAAGGTTGTAAAAGGCGGTCGCCGCTTCTCATTCACAGCGCTCATGGTCATCGGTGACGGCAAGGGCAAAGTGGGCCTCGGATACGGCAAGGCAAAAGAAGCAGGCCTCGCAGTGCAGAAGGGCATCGAAGAAGCAAAGAAAAACCTCTTTGATGTTCCTCTGGCCGGCTCGACCATTATTCACCCTGTTCTCGGTGAGAGCGGTGCAGGCCGTGTGATGCTCAAGCCTGCGGCCCCGGGTACCGGTGTTGTTGCCGGTGGCGCCGCGCGACCGATTCTCGAGCTCGCAGGTATTCATGACATCCTTTCCAAGTCGCTCGGTTCCTCGAACGGCATCAACGTTGCGCATGCAACTATTCAGGGCCTCAAGTCACTTCGCCGCCCGGACGAGATTGCGAGGTTGCGCGGCAAGTCGCCTGAAGAAGTAACCCCCAAGGGTGTGCTCAACGCTTACAACGAGCGCCGTCGTAGCGCGAAGATAGACGCTCAGGTTTCGGAGTAATCATGGCCGCTGCAAAAGAGAAATTGCTCACGGTTACGCAGACTAAGTCTGCCATCGGCACCAAGCCGAAGCATCGCGCAACATTGCGCGCGCTTGGGCTGCGTAAGCGCGGTGCGAGCAATACATTGCCTGATCGCCCTGAAATTCGTGGCATGTTGGCACGAGTACCACACCTGATCGCCGTTGAAGAAGACGCGGTTGCAGAGGAGACGAAGTGATGTTTTTCCGTTACCCGTCCGGAGGACTGTCAGTGACTTATTGTTCCGTTACCCGTCCGGAGGACTGTCAGTGAAAGTCCACGAACTCAAGCCCGCAGCCGGTTCTAACCGTGCGAGGCGTCGCGTCGGTCGCGGTATCGCCGGCAAGGGTGGCAAGACTGCCGGCCGAGGCACCAAGGGCCAGGGCGCGCGCGACACCATCCCGATGAACTTCGCCGGTGGAACGCTGACCCTCGCATCTCGTGTTCCAAAGCTGCGTGGCTTCAACAACCCGTTTCGTGTCGAGTATTCGGCGATCAACCTCGACGACCTTGCGTCGACCGGGGCGAGCGCGATCGACCCGGACGTTCTTCGTTCGAAGGGCCTCATCGGCAAGAAAGATATGGTCAAGGTCCTCGGTCGAGGCGAGCTGAAAATGAAGCTCAATGTCAAGGCGCATGCATTCTCGAAAACCGCGCAGGCTGCAATTGAAGCTGCCGGTGGAACTATCGAAGTGCTGCCCAAGCCCTTCAAAGGCCCACGGCCGGCCGTCAACGGCAACCAACACGCAAACCGCTGAATCGCCGGCCGCCTGTTCCCTGAACACCAGAGGTGTCTTTCCTTCTCGGGGCGTTGGCCTTCGCCTTATTGGAGAAACCAGCCAACTGCGGCTTGGCCGCCTTCCGAGAAGACCACGCCTCTGGCGTTCAGAGAACGGGTCCTGCTCGCCGATTCGGTCGGCCGTTGCTGCGCTAACCATTTCAATGCAGTGCTGGGAAGTAGGGTGAGGGTCTCATGATTGGCAGCCTGAAAAACGTATTGAAGATTCCCGACCTCCGGGGGAAGGTTTTCTTCACGCTGTTGATCATCGCCGTGTATCGCCTCGGCACCCGTGTACCAGTTCCGGGTATTGACTTCGGTGCAGTTCAGGAACTCACCAACAATGCCAAAAACTCCGACGGTGGAATCCTGCCGTTCCTCCAACTGTTCTCGGGTGGCGCGCTGACCAACTTCGCGATTTTCGGGCTCGGAATCATGCCGTACATCACCAGCTCGATCATCATCCAGTTGCTGACTGTTGTTATTCCGAAGCTGGAGAAGTGGCGCAACGAAGGTGTCACAGGTCAAAAAAAGATCACACAGACAACGCGTTATCTCACCCTCGTTCTTGCAATCATGCAGGCAACCGGCATCACTGTTGCGTTGCACAACAACTCTGCATCGCTCGGTGTCTCTACAAACCGACCACTTCTCGTGCATTTCGACATTCCGCACGTGCTCCTCGTTGTCTTGACCATGACAACCGGCACAGCGCTCGTCATGTGGCTGGGCGAGCTCATTACGCAGCGCGGTATCGGTCAGGGCATGTCCATTTTGATCTTTGCGAATGTCGTCAGCTCCATGCCCGGCGGTTTCCTGGCGGTGCGTGCAACAGACAACGGCAACTTCAAGTTCGCCGCGATCGTTGCGATCAGTATGGCGTTACTGGTCGCGATCGTGTTCATCGAGCAAGGTCAGCGACGAATACCCGTGCAGTTCGCAAAGCGGGTAGTCGGTCGACGGCAGTACGGCGGTCAGAGCACGTATATCCCGCTCAAGGTCAACCAGTCGGGCGTTATCCCGATCATCTTTGCCAGCTCCGTACTTGCGTTCCCGATCATGGTCGCAACGGTTCTGCCGCATAGCTTCCAGACGTGGGCCAATAACAACCTCGCTCAGCCCGACAAGCTTGCCTACATCTCGATCTATGGCGTGCTGATTGTTGCGTTTGCGTACTTCTATACCCGAATCGCTTTCGACCCGGTGAAGCAGGCAGACATTTTGCGCAAGCAAGGTGGATACGTACCCGGTATTCGTCCAGGACCTCCGACGGAACGCCACCTCGCGGGCATCCTCAACCGAATTACGTTGCCGGGCTCGCTTTGGCTCGCGATGATCGCCTTGATTCCGTCGATTGCGCTCGCTCTGTGGAATATCAAGCATTATCCGTTTGCAGGCACCACGCTCCTCATCGCGGTCGGTGTTGCACTCGAGACGATGAAGCAGGTCGATAGTCAGCTCACGATGAGGAACTACGAGGGCTTCCTCAAGTAGCGGGCACAGGCATGCCCCACGGACCGCGACTGGTCATTCTCGGCAAACAAGGAGCTGGCAAGGGAACGCAATGTGTGCGAATCGCGCGCCACTACGTCATCCCGCATATTTCCACGGGTGACATCTTTCGCGCTGCGCTCCGCACTAGTTCGGAGGAAGGCAACCGTCTCAAAGTATTCCTTGATGCGGGCGAACTCGTTTCTGACGAGGTCGTAATCGATGTTGTTCGCCAGCGCCTCGAACAAGACGACACCAAGACACATGGATTCATCCTCGACGGGTTTCCGCGCACCAGTTACCAGGCCGACTCGTTGTCGAAGCTACTTGTGCCCGAAGACATCGACATTGCGATTGATCTTGAAATTCCGACCGAAATGGCGGTTGCGAGGCTCGCGGGTCGCAGGGTGTGCCGCGACTGCCAGACCATTTACGGCCCGGTATCGCCACCACGTTTCGATGACCTGTGTGACTATTGCGGCGGTGAAGTCGTACACCGGGATGACGACACCGAAGACGCAATCCGCCGCCGTCTGTCTTTATATGAGGAGGAAACAGAACCAATAATCACTTGGTATCTGGAACGCGACATGCTCGTCACGATTGACGGCACAGGCGCGAGTGATGACGTAACAGCGCGCCTCCTACGTGCAATCGACAAAAGGCGACAGGACGCAGCATCGTGAACACCGTCAACGGAGGTTGCGACCTTTTCCCACATTTTCGGTGGGAAAGTGTCGCAACTTGCTCGACGCGAGAGGAGTGACGTGAGACGTAAAATCGAAGAGATCGCCAAAATGCGTAAGGCTGGCAGCGTTGTCGCCGAGATGCACGAGAAGACGCGCGAGGCCGCGAAGCCCGGCGTGACAACGTTGCAACTCGACGCCGTCGCGCGTGAGGTGCTGGAGCGCCGCAATGCACGGTCGAACTTTCTCGGGTACCACGGCTTCGAAGGCGTTATCTGCACGTCGCCGAACGAGATGATCGTTCACGGCATTCCGGGCGACTACCGCCTGAAAGACGGCGACGTCATGTCGATCGACTGTGGCGCGATCATCGACGGCTGGCACGGAGACGCTGCGTACACAATGGCGATCGGTGAAGTTACCGCCGAGGCGCAGCGTCTGATTGATATCACCGAGCGGAGCCTTTATGCCGGTATCGACGTGATGATCGAGGGCAACCGAATCGGCGACATCGGCGCCGCGATCCAGAAGGTTGCCGAAGAGGCCGGCTTCTCGATAGTCCGTGAGTATGTCGGCCACTCGATCGGTACCGCCATGCATGAAGAGCCGCAGGTCCCGAATTATGGCGTGCCCGGCACCGGCCCGAAGCTCCGAACCGGGAATGTCTTTGCCGTCGAGCCGATGGTAAACGTCGGCACTTGGCAGACGAGGGCGTTGGCCGACGGCTGGTCGGTCGTCACTGCAGATGGGTCGCTCTCAGCCCACTTCGAGCATACGATCGCGATTACGGACAACGGGCCCGAGGTCCTGACAGTCGCCTGACGCGGAACGAAGGGCAGCCGATCAGTCAAAATCACGCAAAATCGCGCAAAATGCGGCAAAGCAGCGGAATTCGTGGCTATTTCGCTGGTGGTGGGTGGAATATCAGCCGGGTGAAATCGCCCATAGCAGGGCAGGCCTGTTGCCTCAGGGAATACGGCGAGCGGAATTGGGTTAGTATTTTATCCGCCTCGGCTGGAGGCGCGGTTTTTGGCTGCGCCTGCGTGCCCCGGGGACCAGTTTCAACGGAGCACGCGGAGCGTGCGCCTATATATACATGGAGTTCTCACCTGCCAAAGCCCAAGGAAGATGCCATCGTTCTCGAAGGAACGGTGATCGAGCCGTTACCCAACGCGATGTTCAAAGTCGAGTTGGAAAACGGGCATCACGTGCTCGCTCACAGTTCGGGAAAGATGCGCATGCACAGAATCCGTATTCTTCCGGGTGACCGCGTGCAGGTTGAGATAACTCCGTACGACCTTTCACGGGGTCGCATCACTTATCGGTACAAGTAGCCAACACTGCTCCGCAGGGGCAACGGAAAGACAAGCACACTGCTCCGCAGGGGCAAGGGAAAGACAAGCTATGAAGGTTCGACCAAGCGTCAAAAAAATGTGTGAGAAGTGCCAGATTCTCAAACGGCACCGTCGCGTCATCGTTATCTGCACCAACCCCCGCCATAAGCAGAGGCAGGGCTAATGGCCACCCACAGCGGCGCATCGCGTCGCCACATCTCTGATGTGCCAGAGGCACGGCGGTCGCTCATTGGCGCTCCCGCCTCATGCCAACTGCGCTCCCTGCGGCCTTGCGCTGCATCCACCGTGGGAGGCCAGTAGATGGCACGTATCGCTGGGGTTGATGTGCCGCGCGAGAAGCGCCTTGAAATCTCTCTCACTTACATCTTCGGTGTCGGCCGCACTCGCTCGCAGCAAATCTGCGAAGCCGTCGGCATCAACCGCGACACGAGAGTGCGCGACCTCACAGATGAAGAAGTCACACGACTTCGTAACTGGGTCGGCGCCAACCTTAAGGTCGAAGGTGACCTTCGCCGTGACATCCAGCAAGACATTCGCCGCAAGATGGAGATCGGTTGCTACCAAGGCATCCGTCACCGTCGTGGTCTTCCCGTCAGGGGCCAGCGAACACAGACAAACGCCAGAACCAGAAAGGGCCCAAAGAAGACTGTGGCCGGTAAGAAGAAGGTGCGCAAGTAATGGCTAAACCAGCCAAGGCAGGCGGGCGTAGGCCCCGCCGCAAGGAGCGCAAAAACATCGCGCAAGGTATTGCGCACATCAAGAGTTCGTTCAACAACACCATCGTTTCCATTTCCGACACCGAGGGCAACGTGTTGTCCTGGGCATCGGCCGGCAACGTCGGCTTCAAGGGCTCGCGCAAGTCCACTCCGTTCGCAGCACAGCTCGCAGCGGAAGCTGCAGCACGTCGCGCGATGGAACATGGCGTGCGCAAGGTCGAAGTCATGGTGAAGGGCCCGGGTTCGGGTCGCGAAACCGCAATCCGATCGATCATGTCCGCCGGCATCGAAGTCGCCGGCATCAAAGACGTCACACCGGTTCCGCACAACGGTTGCCGGGCCCGCAAGAGGAGGCGCGTCTAATGGCTCGCTACACCGGAGCCGACTGCCGTCTGTGCCGTCGCGAAAAGACAAAGCTGTTCCTCAAGGGCACCAAATGCGACTCGCCCAAGTGCCCGGTCGAAAATCGCCCGTTCCCTCCAGGTGAGCAAGGCCGCAACAGCGGTCGTCGCACCGGCTCGGAATACCTCGGCCAGCTTCGTGAGAAGCAAAAGGCGCGTCGTATCTACGGCCTTCTCGAAAAGCAATTCTCCAACCTCTACAAAGAGGCGACACGCATGTCAGGCATCACGGGCGAGAACCTGCTCAAGATGCTCGAGCTGCGCCTCGACAACGTTGCGTTCCGTTCCGGGTGGTCATCAAGCCGCGACCAGGCTCGCCAGTTGGTGCGCCACGGTCACGTGTTGATCGACGGAAAGCGCGTCAACATCCCGAGCTACCGTCTCCG
>JBBSGY010000037.1:0-10397 GCA_038253645.1 Acidimicrobiales bacterium | reverse complement strand
AGCTGACGTAACTCATTACAGACCAGTTGCACAACATTTCACGCTGACAACAATTCAAATCGACTACGACTCTGGCCTCAAGAGAGGTCTGTTTCGTCGCGAGCCAGTGCAGGGAACTTACGCTTGGTTTACGTAGCAGAAACCCGTGTCCGAAAACTCAGATCACCGCAAGTTGGGTCGAGCGCTAAAGCTCTTCGCGTCGTTCGACTCCATCGGTCCTGGCTTGCCGGTTTGGCTTCCGGACGGCGCGATGATTCGCTCGATTCTCGAGCGTTATGTGATCGACCTGGAACGTGCTGCCGGGTACCAACATGTCTACAGCCCGGTGCTGGCCAAGCGCGAACTTTATGAAAGGTCGGGCCATTGGCAGCACTACCACGCTGACATGTTTCCGTCGATGAAAATCGGTACTGACGACGTTGTGTTGCGACCCATGCTGTGTCCGCATCATGTGTTGGTCTATCAATCCGAGCCGCGCAGTTACCGGCAGTTGCCGATCCGCATCGGTGAAGTCGGTGGCCAATATCGCAACGAGCTGTCGGGCTCGCTCGGAGGATTGTCGCGAGTGAGAGGCATGACCTTGAACGACGGGCATTTATTCTGCCGCGAAGACCAACTCGAAGCAGAAATCAAGGCTTCAATTGGCTTGATCGTTCAAGCAAGCAAGGATCTTGGTGTCGAAATCGCGCAATACCGATTATCGCTTCGAGGTGACGGAGACAAATACGTCGACAATCCTCAACTGTGGGATAAGTCCCAGTCGATTCTGCGCGGTGTTCTGGAAGAATTGGAGCTTCCATACAAAGCCGTTTCAGGCGAGGCCGCGTTCTACGGACCGAAGATTGATGTGCAGGTGCTGGATGCAGGACGCCGGCAGGTGAGTTGGACCACTGTTCAACTCGACCTCTTGTTGCCGGAACGATTCGACCTTGAGTACGTCGGCGCGGACGGAAACAGACATCGACCGGTAATGATCCATCGCAGCATCGTCGGTGCAATGGAGAGGGTTGTCGCGTATCTGATCGAACGTTGGAACGGCGCGTTTCCGGTTTGGCTTTCACCAAATCAAGTTGCGGTAATATCAGTTGACGCTTCGGCAGATACTTACTCGTCGCATGTCCGCGGTCAATTGGTCGAGGCAGGTCTACGCGTTCGACTTTATGACGGCGATGAAACTCTCGGCGAACGCGTGCGGCGAGCACAACTTCAGTTCGTTCCATTCATATGTGTCGTTGGTCAACGCGAAGCAGAACGCGAAACTGTTTCCGCTCGATCTCGTGATGGCTCGCGCTACGACTCGATGGGGCTGTCAGGTTTTGTGACTGCCGTCGAGCGACTTAACCGTGAGCGAAGCACAAATGTTCAACTCTTTGGCGATCCGCGTGACCGCTGAACAATCTGTGAACGCTGGACGCTTAGCCGCGGCGCTGTTGACGAATTGCTCTCCGTAGGCTCAGATACAGGGTCGCGGCGGCGAACAGCGGGAGCAACCAGTACGCATTTACGCCAAAGTGAGTCAACGCAGCGACGGTGGCAACACCAGCCACCGAGCCGGCGGCGAGACGCCAGTCGTCGCCGACGACGAATGAGCAGATGAATCGCAGCCCCGCGAGCAGTGAACTGTTCAAGCGACGCGCAGCCTGTTAACGAACAAACGCGCGATTACAAAATAGAACACCATGAGTACGGCTATCGATAAGGCGTCTCCGGGCCAACGCACGTCGACGGCCTCGGCGCTCCAAAATGATCCGAATGCGCAGAGTGTGACGCCGACATAAAATTTCATCGCGTTTTCCGGAACTCGCGAGAGTGGCTTGCGCACAACTGCGGCAACAGCGGTTACAGCGAATACTGCCAGGGCAGCACCGGCGATCGCAACCGGGAGCGCATGTTGAGCCGCACCGAAAGTAAGAACGATGAAGACGACTTCGAGCCCTTCGAGCAAAACGCCCTTGAACGAAACGATAAATCCATAGCGATCGATCCGCTCGCGCGTGCGAGTGGCGCTAGACGCGGCCTCTGTCCTCGCGGCGAATATTGCGACTTCGTCGTGCAAGGCCTTGTGTCCGCTCGATCGTAGGATCGCTTTGCGTAACCAGTCGAGTCCGAAAATCAGCAACAACGTTCCAACAACCAAGCGGAGGTCGTTTATTGGAAGACTGACAATCGCGGGCCCGACAGCAGCTGTAATGGCAGCGAGCGCGACTAGCGCCGTGATTGCACCAGTGAAAGCCGCCCGGCGGCCACGCGTTGCTTCCATCGCCAGCACAATGGTGGCGGCTTCGACCATTTCAACGGCACATGCAATGGCGACGGTCAATGCCAGTGCGAGGTTGCTCATCAATGGGTAATGCTACTGGCTTGTCGTTGCTTGACGAATCGTGAACCTTCCGAATGGCATGCGTGCAAGCGCACCGACGATGCCGACCACTCATGGACTTAAATACCCACCACGAATCGTCCGACACAGAAAAAGCCGCCAAGAATACAGTAGATGGCGAACGGCGTAAGCGTGCGTGTTTCAAAGTACTTGGTTAGAAACCGTACGGACACGTACGCGGCAATACCGGAGCAAACGGCCCCTGCGAGCGCTTGCATGCGAATGCCGTCGCCGAGCGGACCGAACAAGTCGGGGATCTTCAATAGTCCCGCGGCAAGAATTACCGGCGTAGCCAGCAAGAACGAAAATCGCGCAGCATCTTCGTGAGACAGACCGCGCAAGAGCCCCGCTCCAAGTGCGATGCCCGATCGGCTGATCCCTGGCGCGAGTGCGGCGATCTGTGACGAACCGATCAGAAGAGCGTTACGCCTACCGAGTGTTGCGAGCCGTTCGTCGGACGATTCGCCGGCCTTGTGAAGTGACGCTTGTTTGCGCAAACGTTCAGCCAGAAACAGCAAAAGTCCGTTAATGGTCAAGAACACTGCTGCGAACGATGGTTTGCCAAAGGCAGTGCGGAACGTGTGCTCGAACGCCAAGCCGGTGAGCCCGACCGGGATCGTGGCGAGTACGAGAAGCCACGCAAGTCGTTGGTCCGCGTCCTTTATCTCTTGACGCACAATTGAAGTTGCGAGACCGCGCACGATGCGTACCCAGTCGCGCCAAAAGAAGATGATGAGTGCAAATGCGGTGGCGACGTGCAGCGCTACAATGAACGCGAGATACGGTGACTCGGGCGCGGAGACGTTCAGATCAGTCGCCCAGCGGCCTCCGATAAGCGCAGGAATCAAGACGCTATGGCCGAGGCTTGATACCGGAAACAGTTCTGTGACGCCCTGGAGGAATCCAATGACGCAGGCTTCGAGATAGCTGAGGTGGCTCTGCACAAAATCCTGACTGATGTGAAAAAGAAGTTCTAGGTGTAGCAACCGCGATCACAGGTTGCGCCTACTACGTTCAGCGTGGATTCAGGAAAATTGTGCAAATCTCGCCAGATGACCAATGCGGACACTTCTGGCGGTAGCCGTCCTTTACTGACGGCGACGATGGCGAACAAGGTTCCCGAAATTCTCATCTTCTTTTGGATCATCAAGATTCTCGCCACAACGGTGGGGGAGACGTTCGCCGACTTTTTGAACACGACGATCGGCTTGGGACTCACAGGTACGACGATTGTCATGCTCGGCGCGACCGGGGTCGCGCTCTGGTATCAGCTTCGCCTCGATCGTTACGTTCCGGCTGTTTATTGGCTTGTGGTGACATTGATCAGTGTTGCCGGCACATTGATCACAGACAATATTACCGACCGTTTTGGTGTTCCGCTGTCGGTAACAACTTGTATATTTGCTGTAGTTCTGGTTGGTGTGTTCATCGCGTGGCACCGGAGCGAACACACATTGTCGATTCACAGCATCGTCAATGAAAACCGCGAGCGTTACTACTGGGCGGTCATTCTGTTTACGTTTGCGCTCGGCACGGCAGCGGGTGACTGGACTGCCGAGGGTGCAGACTTTGGGTTCTTCACATCGGCGCTCATCTACGCCGGGCTAATCGCTGTAATCGCCGGCATTCATTTCGCGCTGCAGAGTCGTTCGGCGGGCAAACAACGCAAGGCCACCGATGCGGTATGGGCATTCTGGGCCGCATACATTCTCACTCGTCCGCTTGGTGCGTCACTTGGTGACTTGCTCTCGCAGTCGCCAGACGACGGCGGGTTGGGAATAGGCACAACGGCAACCAGCGCTTTGTTCTTAGTCACGATCGCCGCTCTGGTTGTATACCTGACAAAGTCGAAGCGCGATCAAATCAAGGAAGTGGAAAAGTAACGGAAAATTCCGCTCCCGGATTGCCGTCGATCGTGATCGCCCCATGATGAGCTAGAACAACTTCTCTGGTTATCGCCAACCCCAGGCCACTACCGCCCACATCTCGGGTTCGTTCATCGTCAAGACGCGTAAAACGCTCGAATACCCGCTCTCTGTCCGGTTCGGGAACGCCCGGCCCGTCATCCGATACGACAAGTTTGACTGATTCGGTAGTTTCCGCGAGACGCACTGTCACGTTCGACTTCGCATGGCGACCCGCATTGTCAAGAAGGTTGCGTACTGCTCGCGTAAGTTCGTCCGCGTTACCGCGAATCTGCGCGCCTGACACTTCGCTTGTTGCGACGTTGCGCGTTGTTCGTGCACGAAGTCGTCGAGTTTCGCTTAGCACGATTTCGTCGAGATCCACCAACGTGTGGTTGCAAACAACGAGATTTTGATCGTCAAGTCTCGCAAGCGCCAGTAGGTCTTCAATGAGACGCTGAAGCCGAATTGTGTCGTCGAGAACGTCGCGTCCAGATATTTGCCAATCAGTCTTTTCCGGGTACGCGGTGTCGACTTCCAATCGAGCGCGAATTGCTGTCAACGGGCTGCGAAGTTCGTGGCTGGCGTCCGCAACAAATCGCTTCTGTCGCTCGGCCGAGCGTTGTAAGCGTTCAAGCATTGCATTCATCGTGACGGCAAGTTGTCGGATTTCGTCGTTTGTTTTCGGCTCGGTCACCCGTCGATTGAGATCGCCCGATTCGATTGCGTCGACTTGACGGCGTATCTCTGTGACGGGCCTTAACGCGCGACCGGTGACGAACCAGGTGGTAACGCCGACTATCACGATCAAAATTGGAACAACCGCAAAAAACAATTCGATCAATACAATCGTTGATTTGGTGACGGGCTCCAGGGAACTGGCGACGTAAATGATCTGATCGCCATGTGAAGTCGCAACTCGCCGCGCGGCTACATAGAAATCGACATTGCCACCACCGGGCAGGCGTTCCACTTTCTGGCTTGCCTCACCTCCAACAGATGGTCGCAGGTTGCTGGTCGTCGGCCGCCCGACTGCGTTCGAGGATTGTGCAGCGACGGCGCCGTTCGGATCGACGATCTGAATGATGCTGTTGTCGCCCGGCTCGATTATGAGATCGTCCGAAAGGCTGCTTTTGTCGATGTCGGATGCGATCGTCGTGGCGCGCACCCGCGCTTCGGATTCGATGCTGTTTGTGAGAGTAA
The DNA here is from genome assembly GCA_038253645.1 of Acidimicrobiales bacterium. Taxonomy (GTDB): domain Bacteria; phylum Actinomycetota; class Acidimicrobiia; order Acidimicrobiales; family JBBSGY01; genus JBBSGY01. The sequence continues at coordinate 4,910 of JBBSGY010000037.1, read as the reverse complement.
TTCGCTGGCCGTATGCCACTGCAGACGCGCCGATTCCTAGTGCAAGCCCGAGCGCAAGCGTCGCTGCGAGTGTTGTGTGCACGCGAACGGAAGACGGACGAACGCGTATCATCTGCCATCCTTGTTGAGGCGATAGCCAACGCCGCGAATGGTTTGCAGCGACTGCTTCGAAAACGGTTCGTCGATCTTCTTGCGAAGGTGGCGAACGTAGACCTCGACGATGTTGACGTCGCCGTCAAATGAAAAGTCCCACACATTGTCGAGGATCTCGATTTTACTGAGCACATCTCCGGCGCGACGCATGAAGAACTCCAAGACCGAGAATTCGCGAGCGGTGAGCACAATCTCGATTTCCCCTCGCCGGCATTCGTGTGAAGTCGGATCGAGCGTCAAGTCTCCCGTTGTGTATTTCGTCGCCGGTTCTGCTGGACTGGTTCGACGTAATAGAGCGCGCAGGCGCGCAAGCAGCACTACAAACGAGAACGGCTTTGTCAGGTAGTCATCAGCACCGGTGTCGAGTGCCTCGGCTTGATCGTATTCGCCGTCTTTCGCGGTCAGCATCAGGATCGGTGTCCAGTTGCCTGCATCACGAAGGTTACGGCAAACCAGGTATCCGTTCAGCTCAGGCAGCATGATGTCGAGCACGATTATGTCGAAAGCCGTGTGGATCGCGCGGTCGAGCCCATCAGTACCGGTGCGGGCTACCTCTACCGTGAAACCTTCGGCTTCGAGGCCGCGGCGGACAGCCGCAGCGACGTTTCGCTCGTCTTCTATTAGTAAGACCCGCATCCTTGCGCCTCCAAGTCATCCCGAGTCTGACACTTCGAAGCTGAATGCCAGCCGTACGACCTGGTGGTTTGCGGATTTTATTACGGAATCATGACTCTGGGTCTTTCCAATAACCACACACAGTGGTCAAATGGTTTTCTAGTTACTTTTGTTGGAGAGAAGACCCATGAACTCTGACTTACCGGGCCACAAATCCGTGCCGTCTGATATCCGATCACATACCGCGCCTCCGAAACCCACGGTCGTGCCTTTGTTTGCGGGCGATTCACCTTTCGACGAGGGTGAACCGAGGCCTGTTGCACGCCGGACACACACTCCGCTTTCTTTGACGGGCGTCACTGCCGTCGCGTTCGTGTTCTTGTTTCTCGCGGCGTTCGGTGGTCCGTCGATAAGGCCCGAGCTGAGTTTGAGCACGGACAAGGCGCCTCCTTCGATACAGGGTGTGGCGACCGCTGACGAGTCCGAAGCAACGGTTAAAGGCGCGGAGTTCGACCGCGCAAATGCCGAAACGTCATCAGAATCGACTCCAGACTTAAGCCAAGTCACTCCCGTGCCGTCAGCGGACCCCGCACCCGCTCCGGTTCAGGCTCCCGCCCCGGTTCAGGCATCTGCTCCGGTTGTTGCTCCGGCGAAGTCGCACGAACCTGGGTCGATTACGACCACCGTCATTCCCGGCCGCATAGTCAGGGTGTTCCGCAAGATGAGTCAACCGGCAACGTTGTCGACCCCGGTAAACAACGCCGTTCGATCGGCCCCGGTTCAAGCGCCGGCTGTTTCGAGAGTACCGATATCCACCCCGCAGAGCGCGGCCGACGCTGAGGTTTATGCGCAGCAGCAGCGTACGTATTGGAACAACTACGCGGACAATCTCAGAGCGCAATTCGGGATGTAACCGCTGCGTTCGTTCTTACCGCTACCACGTTGTCGAACGAGATCAGCGAGTTGCTCAACCACCTGCGATGTGATCTACGCTCACGCGTACTATCGATCACAGGGGACAATCGTGGACACATGGAGCCTGATTCGGGCAGAGCGGGCCTCGCTGGTGGATGCGCTTGCAGATCTACCTGAGGACAAATGGGACGAACCGTCATTGTGCGCCGGATGGTCCGTCCGTAATGTCGTGGCGCACATGATTTCCACAGCACAGATGACTCCGCCGAAGTTTTTCGGTGATCTCATCAAGAGCGGCTTCAGTTTCCAGGCAATGTCAGCGAAGAATATCGAGATTGCGAAGCAGGACAAGTCTCCGAAAGAATTGGTGGAGGAGTATCGCGGCGAGATCGACTCGCGCACTGCTCCTCCCGGGCCCGTCAAGTCATGGCTGGGTGAAACGCTTGTTCATGGCGAAGACATAACGCGCGCGCTCGGCTCGTATCGCGATCACCCAGTCGAAAACGTGATTGCGGCGATCGAGTGTTACAACAAGAGCAATCTGCTCATCGGTTCGAAGAAGCGCGTGGCGGGTGTGCAATTGCGGACTACCGATGCCGATTGGACTTATGGCGTCGGACCGGAAGTGAGCGGCCCGGCGATTGCGATCCTGATGGCAATGACCGGGCGCAAGGTCGCACTCGACGACCTGAGTGGCGATGGCGTTTCCCTTTTACGCTCGCGCCCTTAGACTGCTAGCGCGCGGTCTGGACGCGTGACAGTTGTGCCGCCGAAAGCGTTGGTGTTGAGCTGCGTCAAGGTGATTTTTGACGGCAGAAAGAGCGCCTTGACCCGCAACCCCGGTTCGGTTATCCGAACTCGTTCAATCGGACACCTTCTAAGAAGGCAGACCACTCGCGTTGGGTGAATCTCAATACTGGGCCTGATTGATCCTTCGAGTCACGGACGAGAATATCGTCCATCTTGAATGCGACTTCCACGCAGGCACCATCTGCGCCACTAACGGTGGATTTATAGAAACAAGGCGCCTCATCGATCTGATGCGGTTTGTGCTGCGCCAGCACGGGTCCATTTTTGTATTTGTTCATGCCGCTATTATGGCACAGCCGATCCGTGGTCGCCACTGTTTCCCCATGTTCCTCGATGAAGAACACACGGTAGGCGCCTGGAAGGGCGTGACCATCGGGACAGCTTGTTTCGAATGCTTTCCCGCCCCTATTGTTTCCCTCTGCTCCAGTCGAGAGAACGCGTCACCAGCGCCAGCGGAACGGGCTTCATTTCACGCATATGACAACGACTTCTACATATAACAAGCTAATAGAGAACGCTCGCGCCGAGCTGGGTCACACGATCAGGGCTCTTCGCGTGCGCAACAATTTGACGACTGCACAGCTCGCATACCGAGCGCGAATGAGCCGGTCGAAGATAAGCAAGATCGAAAACGGACGCGTCGGTGTGACGGCGGGAACGATAAACACGATCTCAGACGCTCTTGGCTTGGACGTTCGAGAGAGCGAAGAGCTTTCGGCACAGGTTGAGGAGCTTCATAGCCCGTACTGTTACGCGCAGGGCGACCACGACCCTCAGATAAATTCCGAAGAACTCGTTAAATCCGAAGAATCGCAAGCGACGGTTATACGCGTATGCGTGAGCCTCACGTTTCCAGCTCTTTTACAGACGGCCGACTATGGCACTCTCCTTTTACAAGCGCGGCTTGCGTTATTCCCCGAGACCAAGCGATCGAACCTCGACGACCTACTTTCATTGCGCATGCAGCGCCTGGCATCTGTGTGGGACACACGGAAGCGGTGCAGGTTCCTCATAGATCAGTCCGTGTTACGAAGCCCCGCTCTGGACCGCTCGATAATGTTGGGTCAGCTCGAGCATATTCACACCGTCATGCAGTTAAAGACGGTCGACGTTCGTTTTTTTGAACTTGATTTCTTCAATTGCGCGCTCGGGGATGACTTCACATTGATCGACGATCGCTTTCTCGAAGTTGATGTACTTGGAAACGATTTTCACTCCCGGAATGCTCGTGAAATCCTAACGTTTCACCGATATTTCGAGAGCGGTTGGGACTCGGCGACGGGAGGCGATGACGCTCTGACGATGGTGCAAGATGCAATTGCGCAACTCAAGTCTGCGCCGGAGTCAAGTGACGATCAAGCCTTTCAGTTCTCTTAGTGATCGCTTTTGCGTAGTGAAGTAACGTCGACGACTGACTTCGTATCTGTGCGAAGGTGCTCAGCTAGTCGCTCCCAGTCGATTGGCTTGGCAAGAAAGTCGTTCATTCCCGCCTCGATACAGCGCCCGCGATCGCCTTCCATGGCTCCTGCTGTAAGTGCGATAATCTTTGTGCTCGCGTTGACGCCCTGCGAAGCGCGGATACGTCGTGTTGCTTCGTAACCGTCCATACCGGGCATTTGCACGTCCATGAAGATCACGTCGTACTGGCGCTGTCGTGCAGCAAACATAGCTTCGTATCCGTTAAGTGCACGGTCTACCGTGCAACCCATCTTTGTGAGCATTCCGACCGCAACCTGTTGGTTTACGGCGTTGTCTTCGACAACAAGTACGCGAAGTTGCGACTCGCGCATGTCGGCCGGCGCTTCGATGCGGCGCGGTGGGGCGACTGCGTCTTCGGGTCGAATTTCCAACGGGATCGAGAACCAGAATGTCGACCCTTCGCCGACTTCGCTGAAGTAATTCAGTTCGCCACCCATAAGTCTGACCAGCTGACGGCTGATGACCAGGCCGAGACCACTTCCTCCGTGGCGGCGTGTTGCCGATGAATCTGCTTGTGAGAAGCTGTGGAACAAACGCGCTTGGTGCTCTTGGGAAATTCCGATACCGGTGTCGCGAACCTCGAAGCGCGCTGCAACTGTGTCGCCCGTAATTGTGTCGCCCGTGGTTTCGCTAAGGGTGAGGGTGCACCCAATTGAGACTTCACCATTGCTCGTGAACTTAACTGCATTGCTGACGAGGTTGAGCAGTACCTGTCGAAGCCGGTTCGGGTCGCCACGCACCACGCGCGGAAGTTCGGGATCAACACTGCCACTCAGAAGTATTTGCTTTGACGCTGCTTGATCGTCGAACAGCGCAACGGAGGCTTCGACCGCATCACGTAGATCGAAGTCGAACACCTCTAGCTCGAGACGACCGGCTTCGATTTTCGAGAAGTCGAGAATGTCGTTGATAATCGAGAGGAGCGCTTCGCCGCTGGT
>JBBSGY010000036.1:0-10422 GCA_038253645.1 Acidimicrobiales bacterium | reverse complement strand
CGGCTCCGAGTAGATGGCAACGCCGACTTGACGGGCAAGCGTCGTGAGTTGGTCGACGGCGCCAGGGCGTTGAAGGTCGGCACCGGCGAGCAGCGGATTGCGGCCTTGCGTCTTGAACCAGCGCGCAAGCTTTGCGGCGGCCGTCGTCTTTCCGGACCCTTGCAGGCCCGCCAGGAGGATAACCGTCGGCGGCTTCGAAGCAAATGTGACCTTGAGTTGCTCACCACCGAGCATGTTCACGAGTTCTTCGTGAACGGCCTTGATGACCTGCTGACTCGGGCTCAGCGATTTGGATGTCTCAATACCGACAAGACGTTCTTTGACTTGTGCGACGAAGCTACGGGCCACTGAGATGGCTACGTCGGCCTCGAGCAGAGCGCGGCGGATTTCGGAAAGAGCTTCGTCGACATCGGCCTCGTTGAGCTTTCCGCGACCACGGAGCTTTCCGAAGATGTTGTCGAAACGATCAGAGAGGGAATCGAACATGCGGCTCGTCAGGATAGTTGGCCCGGCCCCCTCCCCCTCTCCCTTTTCCTGAGCTACAGGTGCCATATAGGCACCTGTAGCTCAGGAAAAGCAGGGATTTGGCCCAAGCTCGCCGGCCGGATAAACAAAGCGCCGTGATCTACCTCATCGGCGGAGTCGGGCGTGCGGGAAAGTCGACCCTCGCTACGAAGCTCATCGAAGCCAAGCCGATGCCGTGCGTCCCAACCGACGCTCTCGTCTCGATGCTCAAAGCCGGCGCACCGAAACTCGGGATGAAACACGGTTCGCCTCGTAGCGCGAACAAGTTCGAGAAGTTCTTCTACGGCCTCACCGGCACCTTGAACCACGCGTGGACCGATGCCGTCATCGAAGGCGATTTCGTGTTGCCGCGATTCACTACGCAGCTGCGCAAGCAGGAAATTGATTTCGTCGCATGCTTCATCGGGCTCAGCAAGGTGACACACAGACAGCTGATCGACTTCGAAGGCAGCAATAAGTGGTACTCACTGGAAAACACCGAAGGCCGCAGAGAAGCGCGGCGCTTTATCATCGAGCGCTCGCGTACAATTGAGAACGCGTGTTACGACCTCGATTTGCCGTATTTCGACATGAGTGCCGGCGACTACAAACGTCAGCAAAAGCGTGTGCTCAGATACCTGCTCGGTGAAAACTGAATGCTGTATCTGATCGGCGGCTCGGCGCGGGCAGGCAAGTCAATACTTTCACTGAAGCTCGTTCGTAAGAAGCCGATGCCGTGCGTGCCGACCGACGCGCTCGTGCACCTCATCTACGGAGGTGCGCCGGAAAAAGGTATTCATTACAGAACGCCTGTCGCAGAGCGCGTAAAGTTGTTCGAGCCATTCTTACTCGGAATGATCCCTGCACTTGCCTGGGCATGGGAAGATTCGGTTATCGAGGGTAACCTCGTGGTGCCGCGACACGTTACAAAACTGCGTTCGAAAGATATCCCGGTTGCCGCGTGCTTCATCGGAAGGCTGTCGATTGTCGAGGAAGAGATCGTTAACTACGAGGGCCTGAATGCTTGGTTCTCAAAGTTCGATGCAGAGGAACGCGGAGCGATGCTGAAGCGCATTGTGAAACGTTCGCGCTACCTACAACGCGAGTGCGACAAGCGCGATATTCCGTTCATCGATATGAGTGGCGGTCCGTATCGCACGCAACAAAAACTCGCTCTCGAAGCATTGCTAGCTCAGAGCTAACGGGGACACCCCGAGTGGCGTGGCATGTGTTGGACCATGCATGGGAAATGCAAGACCGCAGCTAGTCGAACAGGGCGTCTACAAATTCATCCGGGTCGAAATCGATGAGGTCTGCGGCAGTTTCGCCCACGCCGACCAGCTTGATGGGAATACCGAGCTCGGTTTGTATCGCGAGAGCGATGCCACCCTTTGCCGTGCCGTCGAGTTTCGTCAACACAACGCCCGTGCAACCAACAGCATCTGAAAACTGACGCGCCTGAATGAGACCGTTCTGACCCGTTGTCGCGTCGAGCACCAGCAACACTTCGGTGAGCTTTGCGGGCGGACGTTCAGCGATACGACGGATTTTCTTGAGCTCTTCCATCAAGTTGAACTTCGTGTGCAGGCGACCCGCGGTATCAGCGAGGACGAGGTCTGCACCGCGAGCCTTTGCGCGCTCGACCGCATCGAAAATTACGGCACCTGGATCGCCACCCTCCTGCCCGCGCACGATCTCTGCACTCGCGCGCTCGGACCATACGGTGAGCTGCTCGGCGGCTGCCGCACGGAATGTGTCGCCTGCAGCCATTACGACCGACCGTCCGCGCTCGTGTTCGCGCAGACCGAGTTTGCCGATCGTCGTCGTTTTGCCAACACCGTTGACACCGACGAACAGCCAAACGTTGGGTCCTTCAACTTCGAGGTGCATCTCGCGATTGCCTTCGGCGAGCCTCTTTTTGAGATCCGCCTTGAGCGCTTCAATCAACTCGTCAGGCGTTTTGATGCCCTCTGCCTTCACGCGCGCCTTGAGTTCGTCGAGCAATGTTGTAGACGTTGCAACACCAACGTCGGCGCGGATCATCGCTTCTTCAAGGTCATCCCAAGTCGACTGATCAATGCGATCGCGTCCGCGAACCATGCCGAGGTATTCACCGAACAGACCGCGCGCTTTGCCAAGCCGATCACGCAGCCGCGGTGGAGGAACCGCTTCGATTTCAACCGGCACCTGCCGAATTTCGACGGCCGGCTCGACAGCCGGCTCTGCAAGCGGTTCGGCTTCCGGCGCTTCGATTGACGTCTCTCGGGTGGCGGGCGGCTCGAGAACCGATGTTCCGCCACGACGCGACGATTGCAACAGAGCCCCGCCGATTATGAGCAAGAGCAGAAGTGCGACAGCTGAAATAATTAGCGTTTCCATTGCCGGCCAGCCTACGTCCACATGATGGGAAACTTCGTGGCAAGATTCCCCGTGACCATTGCCACTATTGCCGTTCGTGGCATCTCGCATTCGTTCGGCAATCACCTGGTTCTCAACAAGGTTTCGTTCACCCTTGGGCCCGAGGACCGCATCGGCATCGTTGGACCGAATGGTGCCGGAAAATCCACTCTGCTCCGCATCATCGCCGGACAGCAGACACCCGAGGCAGGCTCGGTTTCGCCGGCTCCGGCCAACGCGACTATTGGCTATCTTCCCCAAATTGCCGATCGTCGCGACGAATCTGTGAACGAATTCCTCGCGCGACGCACGGGGGTTGCTTCTGCAACCTCGGCCCTCGACGACGCATCTGACTTGCTCGCGCAAGGCGCGGACGGTTCGGATGACATCTACGCAAACGCGCTCGATGCATACATGTCGCTCGGCGCGCCGGATTTCGATGCGCGCATCGGTGAAATATGCAATCAAGTCGGTCTTCCGGCGCGCGTGGTGGCTTTACCTATGACAGCCCTTTCAGGAGGACAGGTGGCGCGCACAAGCCTTGCAGCGCTGCTTCTCTCCCGCTTTGACGTATATCTTCTGGACGAGCCGACGAACGACCTCGACTTCGCGGGACTTGACCACCTCGAGCGCTTCGTTACGACAACGGAAGCGGGAATGTTGATCGTTTCTCACGACCGCACGTTTCTTACCCGGACGATCACATCGGTCCTCGAAATCGACGGGGCCTCTCACGAAGCAGCGGAATACACAGGAACGTGGCGCGACTATCTCAACGCGCGGTCCGTCGCCCGGAGTCACGCGGAAGAGGCATACGCGACTAATCAGTCGCAGCGCGCAGCACTCAAGTCGCGCGCGCAAAAACAAAAACAGTGGATTGATGCGGGGCTGACCCGTCAGAAGAATAGCCCGGACGACAACGACAAGTTGCTCCGCAAACGCCGTATCGAAAACACCGAAAAGCAATCCTCGAAAATCAGTGCGTCGGAACGTGCGCTCGAGCGCCTCGAGACGGTTGCTAAACCTTGGGAAGGCTGGGAACTGCATCTCGATTTCCTTGCCGGTCCACGCAGTGGTGACGTAGTGGCGCGTCTCTCCGACGCGGTGGTCACGCTGGGCGACTTCGTGCTCGGACCAATCGACCTCGAAATCAACTGGGCTGACCGCATCGCTATCACGGGTCCGAACGGATCTGGCAAGACAACGTTGTTGCGCTCACTGTTGGGCCGCATTGCACTTACGTCAGGCGAGCAACACCTTGGCCCCGGCGTCATTCTTGGCGAGATTGACCAAGCCCGCGAGGTACTCGAATCCGCACGCCCATTGGTCGAAGCTTTCAGCGACTACGCGGGCGTGCTTCCACAGGAAACTCGATCCTTGCTCGCGAAGTTCGACCTGCCCGCGACGCATGTGCAACGTTCGGCAGGCTCCCTTTCACCGGGTGAACGGACCCGCGCAACGCTTGCGCTGTTAATGGCTCGCGGCACCAATTGCCTGGTACTGGATGAACCGACGAACCACCTCGACCTCGAGGCGATCGAGCAGCTCGAGGGAGCCCTTGATCGTTTCGAGGGCACCGTGCTGCTCATAACGCACGATCGCGAGTTCCTGGAAAAGGCACGCATTACCAGAAGATATGAACTCGGTTGACGAGAGACTCTTCAGCGTCCAGAAAAGTCATTTCGCTCGCAACTTCGAAATTTTGCTCAAGGATTCCGGCGAGACAGCCGATGCCCCGCGCAATGAACGTTGCCTCCTCAAGTCAGCTCGCCGCGTTCGCGGCCAGTGCCTCAGATGGAATGGGTGTCGCGGTTCTTGGTGTCGCGCTCGATCAGAGTAAGAGCAGCGCGGCTCAGCTACTGAACGGTCTTTCGCAGAAAGACGGATCCGGCCAGCTCGTAGACTTGTACGCCTGAGCCCTAACCACTGCGGGTAGGAGACAAAGCATTGCGAGCATGATCAATAGCCCTTACGGTTAGTGGGTGCTCATTGTTGGCGATTCACCTCCCGCTGACCAAGCAGTAGCCGCGCCCAGGTTTCCGGCCGGCTCGACACTGGAACACATTCAACAGCGCGGAACGCTCCGGGTTGGTGCAATGCTCGACTTGCCGGACTTCATGTACCGAAACCCCGACACGGGCATCGTTACGGGCTTCGAGGCAGACATTGCGCGGGTGCTCGCGCAACACATTTTCGGCGGCACGCTCAGCCGTTCGTACGAATGCCTGCACTTCGTCGTAGGTGACATGACGCAGCTCGAAGGTTTCGTTCGCACGCAACACGTCGACATCGCATTGGCGAACATTGCCGACACCCCGCTACGGCGCGAAACAATGAGCTTTGCGGGTCACTTTCTTGCGTCGTCGCATTCGCCGCTGATTGCCCTTGATGCACCTGACATCGTCACGGTGAGCGATCTTGGCGGATTGCGAGTCGCAGCCGGTGAGGGATCGACTGATGTGAGCACTCTGTTGGCGGTCGATCCAAGAGTGAACCTGGTTGCGCTTCCAACAGCGACGGACTGCGTCAATGCGGTTCTCAATGGAAATGCCGATGCGTATTGGACGACACGCGCGAATGGCGCCGGGTACATCCGGGCTGCGGCTGGACAATTGCGCGAAGCATCGTTTCAATATCGGAGCGCGGACGAACGTTGGGCAGTCGCGATCGCCAAGGGTGACCGCCCGTTTCGTGAATTCATTGACGACGTCGTTGACCGCGCCCTCGAATCCGGCCAGTTCAACCGTTGGCTCAACAAGTGTTTTGCCTAGGAGCCTGCGTCTGTCGCTGATATAGCGGCCCATTCGCTCGATGTCATCTCGTAAACGACAACCGGGATCTTCTTCAGCGGACAGATCGAATACGGCGCGGGCCTCATGCCGATCTTTTGCATGATTCTTATTGACGCATCGTTGCCCGGAGTAGCAGCGACGCTGAGGATGTGCTCGATGCCTGCTTCTTCGAAACCGAACTTCAGCGTTGCAAGTGCTCCCTCGGTGGCAAGGCCCTGATTCCAGTAGTTCTTGTCGAGCACCCACGACACTTCGGGAAACGGCCAGTGGCCCATGAACTTGATGCCGATGCACCCGATGAATCCGCCGGTCTCCTTTAGTTCGACCGCCCAAAGCCCGTAGCCGAAACGCTGCCATTCTGCGTTTTGGCCGGCAAGCGTTACCGGCGTTGTTTGCTCGATCGGGCCTTTCGGCCGATAGCGCATCACATCCGGGTCGTTGTGAAGGAGAGCAAGCCCCGCGACGTCGCTTTCATTCCAGCCCCTGAGGCGAAGACGTTCTGTCTCCCGAGTCGTTGTGACCGTCATTTCCACCTGCTGCTGTTTTGACTAGTTCGCTAGTCCGTCGATGACCTCCACGGAAGGCAAGTCGAGCAATGCACTGCCGGGAGAGAAAAGCTTAGAGCGCCGCACCCCACTTCCGTAAATCGCGAGTTCACATTTGACAACTCGTGAGTCTACGTACACGGGCCACGATTCGGGAAGGCCGAACGGTGTGATTCCTCCATACTCCATCCCGGTTTGCGCAACTGCTATGTCCATTGGCGCAAACGACGCCTTCCGGGCATCAAGTCTCTTACGAACAACGCCGTTTACGTCAGCGCGTGTCGTTGCGAGAATCACGCAGGCCGCCATGCGCATTTCATCACCGCGCTTGCCGGCAATGACGACACAGTTCGCGCTGTGTTCCAACGCCACGCCATAGCGGTCGCACATCGCAGCGGTGTCGGCAACGTCGGGATCGATTTCTGCCACCAAGAATTGATGAGCAGCAATGACTTCGATAACTTGCAAGGTCGGTCGTGCAAGCAAATCGGGTCGGGTTAGAGCGGGAACCAGATCCACGACATTCGTGCAGTGGTTCAGACTGCGGTTTCGGTTAGATCGATGCGGACCTTTTCGCTGACAACCTTCGTCGAGCCACCCACCTGCATAGACACCCCATACAGACAGTCGGCGCGCTCCATAGTGCGCTTCTGGTGGCTCACGATCACGAGTTGAGCTTCGTTGCGGAACTCTTCGAGAAGTGTGAGGAAGCGCTGAAGGTTCATGTCGTCGAGCGCCGCCTCGACCTCATCGAGCAAATAGAACGGCGAAGGACGGCTACGGAACACTGCAAACAGAAATGCCATTGCGGCAAGTGAGCGCTCCCCGCCCGACAGCAACGAAAGCGTGCGCACGTTCTTGCCCGACGGCTTCGCTTCGATCTCGATACCGGTCTCGAGAAGGTTCTCGGGATCCGTAAGCGTGAGATTGCCGGTTCCACCCGGAAACAGCGCCTCGAACAAGTGCTTGAAGTTCTTCGCGACATCTTCGAACGCCATCCGGAATACATCGACGATTTCCGCATCGACTGCCTTGATGACGCCCATAAGCTCGCGGCGGCTCGCCTGAACGTCGCTCAGTTGCTCGTCAAGGAACTGGTGGCGCTCCTTGACCTCTTCGAGTTCCGAAAGCGCGAGCGGGTTGATCGGACCCATCTGGCGAAGCTCACGCTCGAGCTCTGCAATGCGCGCCTTTGCCGTAGTTCCGGCCGGCAACTCGGGCTCGGGTGCTTCGATTGCCTCTTCAACGGTGACGCCGAGTTCGGACTCGAGATTTGCGAGTAAACCTTCGAGGCGAACACGCATCTCTGCCTGTTCGACCTCGTGCTGTTGACGGCGCTCGGTGACCTGCATCAATTCGCGCTCCGTGCATGACCGCCGCTGACTCGCTTCACGAACGCGTGAGTCGAGTTCATGGCGCAGGTTACGGATGCGGTCGCGCTGCTCGCGCGCAGCACCAAGATGGCCTTCGATGCGCGTGATCGCCGACTCGACAACCGAACGCAGACTGTCGATCGTGTTCATGATCGCCTCGAGACGAACGCGGCGAAATGCTGCTTGCTCGAACTCTTCGCGATGGCGTTCAAGACGCTCGGTGAGTTGTTCAACCCGCTGACTCAAGAACTCACGACGCTCATCAAGCGAACTTGCACGCAATTCGACTTCGGCACGACGAGCGCGCACATCTGCGGAGCGATCTTCGAGGACGCTGCGAGCATCTTTCCAGCGCTTCGCGCGCTCGGCACCTGTTGCTTCCGCCGCTTCGAGTGCGGGGAGACGTTCGTTCAATTCCGCGAGGCGGCCCTGGGCTTCATTCATTCGGTCTTCGGCACGCTTGAGCACTTGCGTGGTTTCGAGGATCTCTTCGCGGCTGCTCGTCAGCCTCGACTCGGCCCGCTCGATTGCCGCGCTGCTCGTCGAAATGGTGTGTTCGAGTGAGCCCTGCTCGAAGGACTGGGCATCGAGCTCATCGCGAACGATTGCCAGATTGTGCTCGGCAGCTTCGAGTTCACGCTCGATCGCGATCAAAGTGTTCTGCGCCGCTTCGGTCTGGCCTTGCGCCTTTGCGAGCGCAGCGGATGTTGCACCTTGGCGGCCGGCACCGATACGCCAACCGGTGCGGGAAAAACGGTCACCCTCAGTTGTTACGAGAGTTGTTCCGGGGTTCCGCGCAGCAACAGAAAGCGCTTGCTCCCAGCCACCGGTTATGACTATGCATCCACCGATGAGGTGATTGAGCAGTTGGTCGACTGCTGGGTTCTCGCCACGCACGTGATCGCGCAGCCACTCCATGTCATCGGGCGTATCGGTCGCCACGCGTTGAATACCAACGCTGAGCGAGAGAACCGCACCGTGAATATCACCAGCGCGTAAATGCGCGAGCGCGTCGCGTGCGGTGTCAACGGAGTCGACGACAACTGCTGCGAGAGCTTCTCCGGCAGCCGCTTCAAATGCTGCTTCATAGCCGGCATCGATTTCGACGACGTCAAGAAGTGTGCCCAAAACTCCATTTACGCCGGCAAGCTTTTCCACACCCGCGCGAGCGTGCGATGCATCGAGCGCGCTGGTAAGAGTTTCGACCCGCGCATGCGCTGCCGACGCTAGCTGCTCTGCGCGACGGCGTTGCTCGAGCTTGTCTTGCACGATTGCCTCGTCTTTGCCGACACGCGTATGCAACTCGTTGAGTGCATCTGCAAGATTGTCGAGCGCAGCCTGCGCCTTCGCCCGAGCCGACGATTCGCGATCGATCGTCGCTTCAGCTTCGTTCGCGTGTTGCTCCAACGAAGCCAGTTTCGTGCGGTAACGCTCGACTTCATGCGAGAGCTCCTCGACATTGGTCCGCAGAGCGTTCGCCTCGCCGCGGAGTTCCGCAGCCTCGGAACTTGCGACAGGCAGGCCCTCGCCCCATTCGCCCTCAAAGCTGAGCCATTCGCTCGCGAGCTGCGATTCGAGCCGGCCAAGTTCATCAAATCGCGGGCCCATCGACTCGCGTTCGACAACGACGGATTCGAGGTCGCGACGTGTAGTTGCCGCGTCGTGATCGAGCGACGCGATCACGTCGGCATTCACCGAGGCGGAAAGATCGGCTTCAACGGTGCGACGGCGCTCGATCAGGACGGCACTAATCCCCTTTGCCCGCTCAAATGCACTCTGCAGGCGCTCGACATGCTCGGTGAAATCTTCTGTGCCAAGGTTTGCAAGCTCCGCCTCGGCACGATTTACGTCTGTGTCGGTGCTGGTTAGATTTTCACGCAGACTGTGATCTGTCTCGCGCAGTTCGCGGTCTTGTTCGTCCGCGTTTTGCATCTTCGACTGCAACCTTGATATTTCACGTCCGGCGACATACAGCTTCGCGCCTCGCAGTTCGCCCGCGACGTCATCGTGGCGTCGAGCGGCGTCGGCCTGCTTTTCGAGCGGCCGCATCTGCTGACGAACCTCACGCACGAGGTCGGCAAGGCGTTCGAGGTTGGACTCCGTGCCAACAAGGCGGCGTTGCGACTTCTCTCGGCGCTTGCGGTGCTTGAGCACGCCCGCTGCCTCTTCGATGATCATTCGGCGGTCTTCGGGGCGAGCCGCGAGAACGGCGTCGAGGTTGCCTTGGCTGACGATCACGTGCTGCTGGCGACCGACACCCGAATCGCTCAAGAGCTCCTGGATGTCGAGAAGGCGACACTGGACGCCGTTGATCTGGTACTCGCTCTCGCCGGTACGAAAGAGCGTGCGAGTGATGGTGACCTCGGAAAAGTCCATCGGAATCTTGCGATCGGCGTTGTCGATCGTGAGGCTGACCTCCGCACGGCCGAGGGCCGGCCGCTTGCCGGCTCCGGCGAAGATCACGTCATCCATCTTCCCGCCTCGAAGCGCTCGGGCGCCTTGCGCGCCGAGTACCCAGGCCACCGCATCGATGACATTGGACTTGCCCGACCCGTTCGGTCCCACCACGACATTTACGCCGGGCTGGAGATCGAGGGTTACGGGATCTGCAAAAGACTTGAAGCCCTTGAGGGCTAGAGATTTGACGTACATCTGAGAAGACAACTTACTGCCGATGCTCGAAGATTCCATGTCAAGCCGGCCCCAACTGCCGACCATTTTACCCTCAACCGGACAAATAACCCCGGAGGGGACCAACGTCGAAGGTGGGCCGTGGGTTTACGCTGGCAACGGGGGCAAAACTGCGAGGTG
>JBBSGY010000035.1:0-10472 GCA_038253645.1 Acidimicrobiales bacterium | reverse complement strand
GAACCGCTTGGTCGCTGCGGTAGTAGTGCTGCGCATTTCGTCCGGGCTGCCTTGTAGGCGTCGCTGTTTCGATCAACGTTGTTCAATGCCGTTGCGCCGGCGCTCGGGTCGACCGCAACACCGTTGTCTTTCAAGCAACCGAGGTAAGCAGGAGACGCTGCGCCTCGAACACCGCCACCCGGTCGCTGGGGCCGCTTGTCGGCGCAAGCAGTCCTTGCAGTATCGAACGTCTGCTGACTTACGCCGGCCGGCGGCTGGTTGCGCTGCCCACCGTCACCGCCGCCGCCCGGAGGCGGCCCACCCGCGCCGTCCGGCGGGGCTCCCCCGTTTTGCTGATTCGGACGGCGATTGCCATCTCGGTCAGGCACCGTTACGCCGTGATCCTTCATACATTGTTGGTAAGCGGAAAACGGGTTTGTGTTGCTCGTATCGGAAGACTTTGCTTCGGACGCATTCTTCGCGTTCGAACTGTGTCCGCCACAGGCAGACAAACCAAATGCAAACGCAACAAGAATCAATGAAAAACGCCTCATGACTCTTGTATGCCATTTTGTCGTTACGGGTTGAAGACTATTGACTGTTCATTCGGTGACAAGTATCGCAACGCACGTCAATCGCTCACAGGAACCGCCTTTTGTTCACAGCAACCGCACACGTTTTACTCGGCGGGTGTTTCGCCCTCCGGTGCAGCTTCCGCACTTGGTGCAGCTTTTGCAGACGCTTCCGCGGAGGCGTCGCCACTTTCAGCAGACTGATATTCCTGCGCCCACTCGGCCCATGCAGCTTGCGCTTCACTCTCGGGCTCGAACTCGGTGACGCCGATGTAGTTACCTGCATCGTCGTAAGCATGTTCACCGAAGTGCTCGCGGTATTCGGCTGCCACTTCGCCACCTTCAGCGGCTTGCTTGATGGAAAGCGAGATGCGACGGCGCTGCAGATCGATGTCGATGATCTTGACCCAAAGCTCTTCACCCGGAACGACCACCTGGTCGGGCAGATCGACATGGTGCGCGGCCATCTCGGAAATGTGCACAAGACCTTCGATGCCCTCGCCGACCTGAATGAACGAACCGAAGGGCACGAGCTTGGTGACACGGCCGTAAACGAGCTCTTCGACGCGGTGGTTGGTTGCGAACTCCTGCCACGGGTCGCTCTGAGTTGCCTTGAGCGACAGGCTGATGCGCTCTTTGCTTAGGTCGACGTCGATGACTTTGACGGTTACTTCGTCGCCAACGGTAACCACCGAAGACGGATGGTCAACGTGCTTCCAAGACAGTTCAGAAACGTGGATGAGTCCGTCCATGCCGCCGAGGTCAACGAATGCACCGAAGTTGACGACCGATGAGACAACGCCCTCGCGCACTTCTCCAGGCTTGAGGTTTTCGAGGAATGCCTCACGCTGTTCCTTCTGAGTTTCTTCGAGCCAGCTACGACGTGACAGCACAACGTTGTTGCGGTTGCGGTCGAGCTCGATGATCTTTGCTTCGAGCGTGCGGCCCACATACGGCCCAAGGTCACGAACACGGCGCAGCTCGACCAGGGATGCAGGAAGAAAGCCGCGAAGCCCGATGTCGAGGATGAGGCCACCCTTGACCATTTCGATAACCGGGCCCGAAACGACACCGTCGTTTTCGCGAATCTTTTCGATGTCTCCCCAGGCACGCTCGTATTGCGCACGCTTTTTTGACAGAACAAGGCGACCTTCTTTGTCCTCCTTGGTCATGACAAGTGCTTCGATCACGTCGCCCATGCTGACGATCTCGCTTGGATCTACGTCGTTGCGGATGCTCAGCTCACGCGACGGGATTACACCTTCGCTCTTGAACCCGATGTCGAGGAGAACTTCGTCTCTGTCGACTTTTACGACCGTGCCTTTGACGATGTCACCATCGTCGAAGTCGACGAGCGTTCCGGTGACCGCATCTTCGAACGAGATATCACCAAGGTCATTGACCGCGATCTCCATCATGTCGAGATCTTCGAGACCGGGCGCCCCCTCTTCGTCAGAAAGAGTTTGCGTGCTGGAGTCGGTCTGGTCGGACATAAAATAGGTAGCCTTGGTGGGTTGGAGATACGGACAGGTCGTATGGCCCGCGGACGTGCGAGCCAAGAAAGCATAGCAAGTCAGGTTTCAGCTGTTTCCGAGCCCCCCTGTTTCACCGACCATTAGCGCTCTCGGTGCCAGATAGTGACCCGGGTGATTGCGTGAAAGCCAAGACTCTCGTAGACGGGACGACCGGTATGGCTGGCCAAGAGCGCCGACGGAAGGCTTGGTGCACTACTGGCCGCGAGCCGGGTCATGTAGGTGCCGAGGCCCTTGCGTCGCTCTTCACGCTTCACGACGACCATTTCGACGTTGGTGAGCCCACCGGAGGTAAAAGCCAACGATGTTGCGACCGGCTCGCCCTCGACGCATGCAAGCCACATCGGAATTTTGCCGCCCTCGAGAAAAGACTCGCCGAGGATCGAGCCCCTCTCGCATGGGACACAGCTTTTAAAGGGAAAGTCCTCGACCCACAGACGTTCGCACGCCGCCAGCTGGTCAGAGTTCGACACCTCCGTCGTTCTGACACCGGCTATCGGCTCAGGCGGTCTGAGTGGAACGTTCACCATGAACGGTGGGGACTCCGCCGGAAGCCAACCGCGTGCACTGAGATCGGCCGTTGTCGTTGCGCTCCACAGCATGACTTCGCCAGTACCGTTTCCGTCGTAAAACTCTTCAACCGGTTGCGCTTGCGTCGCGTCTGAAAGCGGTTCGAAATATAATGCCGAGTTGATGAAGTCGCCCGGCCGGTGAATGTCCATCGCGACGAACTGGTCGTTTCTAAAAATCGTGCCACCAGTCGAACGCGCAACTGTTTCGAGGATCTCGGCCAAATTTCGAATGAATTGATCGAGCATCGTGTTCCCGTTCAACGTTGACGCGCCCAGTTCGCTACCCGAAACATCGACACGAATCCGAGCCGCTCATACGCCCGCCGGCCATCGTCACTTGCAATCAATGCCGCCGGCACGTCTGGGTTCGCTGTTGCTGCAAGCGACGTCATGTACGAAGCAATGCCACGACCCTGATACTGCGGCCGGGTCACCACGACGAGAATCGTGTTGACAACATCACCGACAATTGCAGTTACCGCTGCTGCCCGTTCGTCGTTCACAAATGCAAACCATGTCTTGATCCGTGACGCATCGAGTAGGGCATCAGTAAACAAATCGTTGGGCCTGAAGTCTTCGCGATTCGGAAACGGAAAACCCTCTATCCACATTTGTTCGAGAGCGCGCACGTCTTTGCCGGTTCGCATCGGGCGCACTTCGACGCCCGGAGGACATTCAGGCAACCTCGGCGGACTGAGGCACACCATGAACGGCGGAGTGTCCTTCAACGTCCAACCGCGATGTGTGAGATCCACACCGATCTGCGTCCCCATCCACGTTTCGCCGGCTCCGTCTTTGAAGAACTCGTCGATAGCATTCAGGTCGTCGCGAGTAGGTGGATGGCGAAGCAGCGACGCGTTGTTGAAAAACGGATTCGGGCGCATTAGATCGGCAGCGGCAAATCCTTCGGTTCGTACGAACTTGCCGCCGGCACCTTTCGCAAGCGTCTCGAATACGTAGACCCAATCCAACGCGAACGCACGAAACAATGTGTCGTTGTACGGCGTGTCCGCGCGCCAGCCATTTTCGAACATGGCTTACACGTTACGCTCAGTTACTTCGGTGGGCCACAATAGCGTCGATGTCATTCACCCGATCTACCCACCTGTCGCGTATCTCGCATCAAGCTCGCGCGTTCCTGCAGACAGAGGCCTCTTCGGGTGCGGCCCTTGGTATTGCCGCGCTGGGCGCGTTGATTTGGGCTAATTCCCCTTGGTGGCGCACATATGACTCTTTCTGGATGACACCACTGACCATCGTGTTTGGTCAGCATTCGTTTTCGCTGGTCGCGCGCGATTGGGTGAACGAAGCGCTGATGACCGTGTTTTTCTTCGTCGCTGGACTCGAAATCAAACGTGAAATCATCAGCGGCGAGTTACGAGACCCTCGACGTGCAGCACTTCCGATTGTGGCGGCGCTTGGCGGCATGATTGTTCCTGCAGCGATTTACTTCGCGCTCAATGCCGGCGACCCCGCGACCGCGCATGGATGGGCTGTACCCATGGCTACTGACGTGGGCATGTCAATTGGTTTTCTTGCACTCGTCTCGAAACGCGTTCCATCGAGCCTCAGGTTGTTTTTGCTGACTCTTGCCGTCGCGGACGACATCGGCGGCATCGTTGTGATCGCTGCTCTGTACGCGCGGGGCTTTAACGCCTGGTCGTTCTTATTAGCAGTCGCACTAGTTGTATTGACATTCGTGTTGCGAAAGGTTGGGATAAAATGGTTTCCGATCTATTTGGCGCTCGGCATTGCAACTTGGTACGCGGCGTACCGATCGGGTATTCATGCGACCATGGCCGGAGTTGCCATCGCATTTTTGACCCCATCGGTAGCGCTCTTTGCATGGTCGGAGTTTGGCAAGGCGCACAAGAAAGAACATGCGCTCGACGCCGGTCAGTCCAACGTTCGCTACCTTCGCCAAAAAGTGAGACAAGCCAAGTCGACAGTGTCTGTCGTCGAATGACTGGCGCACGTATTGCAACCGTGGTCGCGATTTTGCGTGCTGCCGGTCTTTGCTATTGCGAACGCCGGCGTTCATGTCGACAACGCGGCTTTCAGCCAGACATTTCACTCCTCGTTGGCCATGGGAATCGTTTTAGGCTTGGCAATCGGCAAGCCGGTTGGAATCGCGAGCTTCACATGGATCGCGTGTCGAACCGGATTGTGCAGGTTTCCGACAAACGCTACGTGGCGCCAGATGTTCGGTGTCGCTGCCGTGGCGGGAATGGGTTTCACCGTCTCGCTGGTGATCGCCAACGTTGCATTTTCGGACTCTGAAGCCATTGCGTTGTCGAAGATCGGGATCTTGATCGCCGCGATCTTGGCCGCAGTGATTGGGGGAAGCATCCTCCTCTTGTTCCCTAATGATCGATCGAGCGAGATCGACCTGCGTAAGGAGCATCCAAGCGCCGGCCGTGCTCACGCTCGGCGAATGTCCTAAGGGCCGCGAGACAACTACTTGCGCGCCCTAACCCTTTGCGCCAGCCCAGCTGTCGCCCCAACTGAGGTTTACCTCCAGCGGCACATTCAGTTCGGTTGCTCCGTTCATCGCTTCGAGCATCAGGCGCTCGGCGTCGGCCTCTTCGCCGGCCGGTGTTTCAACGATGATTTCGTCATGCACCTGAAGCACGATACGCGACTGCAGATTGTGTTCATCAATTGCTGCGTCGAGACGCACGAGTGCAACTTTGAAGATGTCAGCCGCGAGTCCTTGAATTCCCGCGTTCATGGCTTGACGCTCCCCAGCCTGGCGCAGTCGGAAGTTCGACGACGCGAGTTCGGGGATTTGTCGACGGCGACCAAACAATGTTTCTGTGTAGCCCTTGCGACGCGCTTCTTCGACCGTCTCGTCCATATACGCGCGCACACTTGGAAACGCCTCGAAGTACGCGTTCAGGATTGTCGTCGCCTCGGAAACGGGAATGCCCAGACGGCTAGCGAGGCCATACGACTCCATTCCGTAAGCGAGACCGTATGAAACCATCTTTGCCTTAGCGCGCTGTGCGTGCGTGACTTCGTCTTGGGCTACACCGAAGACGCGTGCAGCCGTGACCGTGTGAATGTCCGTACCTGCGGCGAATGATTCGACAAGCCCGGGGTCGTTTGAAAGGTGGGCGATGACGCGCAACTCAATCTGGTTGTAGTCACCGACGAGAAACTTCGAACCCTCAGCGGGAATGAAAGCGTTGCGGAATTGCCGGCCTTCATCACTGCGAATCGGGATGTTGTGCAAGTTGGGACGGTCAGAGGACAGCCGGCCGGTCCGCGCAACGGTTTGCTGGAACGTCGCGTGAATGCGACCATCTGGCGCAACTTCGGCGATGAGACTTTCGCCGTAAGTACTGCGGAGCTTTTCAACTTCTCGGTAACGCATGAGCGCTTCAATGATCGGGTGAAGACCGATCATCTTTTCGAGTGTTTGTGCATCGGTCGAAAAGCCGGTCTTCGTCTTCTTTTGCGGAGTAAGTCCCAACTTGTCGAACAAGATCATGCGGAGCTTTACAGTCGAATTGACATTGAACTGTTCTCCGGCAAGTTCGTGAATATCTCCTTCGAGGCGCTTCGCCTCGATCGCAAGCTGGTTGGCAAGCTTTTGAAGGTATTCGCGGTCGACACGAATGCCGATCTCTTCCATACGCGCCAGCACGCGAACCAGAGGGCGCTCGATGTTGTTCCAAAGATCAGTGAGTGAACGAGCTTCGAGAGCACGCGCGAGTGGTTCGGCAACGCGGGCAACCGCGACCGCTTCGCGCGCCGTTTGCTCAAACGGGTCTGGCGCGGTGCCGTCGAGGTCGAGTTGTCCGGGTTTCGGCGCGTCTGCGGGACGAACATCGAGCTGTGCGTATCGCGCCGCGAGCTCTTCGAGCAAGTACTGCGAATCGGCGGGATCGACGAGATACGCGGCGATCGCGGTGTCGAGGCCAAGCGCGGATGCGTCGATGCCGAATTGCGAAAGGCCGCGCATGACCTCTTTCGCTCGATGCGCGTGGAACAGACGCTTCCCCGGCGCATCGCGCAAACGTTCAGCAAGCAACGCGACGACGTCTGGAACTTCGAGCTGTCTGCCTTCCAACCAAACGACGTTTCCGTCCGGACAGCCGAACGCAAGGCCGGCAACCGCCGAGCGCCCTACTGCACCATCCCACAGCGGGGCAATAGTGAACGGATTGTCCACGGTGCCCAAATCGTCGAGTGCGGTTGCGAGCTCGGCTGCGGATGAAACGTGGGTAAGAGTGACTTCGAATGTGTCTGCGGCACCGTTGGCGGTTGTCGCTTCGACACTTCCACCGGTCGCCTCAACCAATCTGTCCCACAAACTTCGGAATTCGAGGAAGTTGAACAATTGCCTGGCAGCTTCGACGTCGTATTCACGAACCGTCAAATCATCGAGCGTGACATCAAGCGGGACGTCGAGTATCAATGGAATTGCAGCTGCGTTCGAGCGCGCTTGCGCTTCGTTGTCTTCCAGATTGCTTCTCAGCTTCGGAGTTTGATCAGCGGTGCGATCGAAAATTCCGTTGAGGTCACCGTATTGGTTGATGAGTTTCGCGGCGGTCTTCTCACCTACTCCAGGGATTCCCGGGAGGTTGTCGGATGGGTCGCCGCGCAGTGACGCGTAGTCGATGTATTGCTTCGGAGTAACTCCCGTGCGGTCTTTGATTCCGGCTTCGTCATAGAGCACGTAATCGCTGACACCGCGACGGTTGTAGAGAACTTTAACGTAGGGGTCTTCGACGAGCTGATAGACGTCTCGGTCACCGGTGACAATGATCACGTCATGCTCGGCATTCTTTGCCGTTGTCGCGAGCGTCGCAACGATGTCGTCTGCTTCAAAGCCCGCCTTGTCGATGATCGGGATGCTGAGTGTTTCGAGAACCTGGCGAACCAGACCCATTTGCTGGCGAAGAATGTCTGGGGTTTCCTGGCGCCCTGCTTTGTAGTCGACGACCATCGCGTGACGAAACGTCGGCTCGGGACGATCGAAGGCAACTGCAAGACGGTCGGGTTTGTGATCCTTGAGTAAGTTCACGAGCATCGAAGTGAAGCCGAAGACTGCGTTCGTTACTTGGCCCGATGCAGTCGACATGTCGGTCGGCAATGCGAAAAATGCCCGATACGCGAGCGAGTTTCCGTCGAGCAACATCACCTTGGCCATACCCCGAATCTAGGGCCTAACCGGCGACGTCGATCAAAATTAAGGGCGCAGGGTGCCGTCTACAACTTCTTGTGCGGCGGAGTGCAGCTCGTCGCTCGAGTCGCGGTGCAAGAAGTTGATGGCATCGCTCTCGGACAAGCCGCACTCGTCCATGAGGATTGCTTTCGCGCGGTCGAACATCTGTCTCGTCTTGCCGGTTGTCTCGTTGCCATGCAGCGCAAGATCTTCGTGAAAGCGTGCGAGCGCAACGTGCACAGCAGGCACGAGTTCGCTCCGCTGGAAGGGCTTGATGAGATACGCCATTGCGCCTGCATCTCGCGCTTCTTCGATTGCGCTGCGCTGACTGAAGGCCGTGAGAATCAGAACCGCCGTGCGACGCTCGGGCGCCACCTCGCGGGCAACAGAGAGACCATCGAGGCCGGGCATCTTGATGTCGAGAATCGCAAGGTCGGGATTGAGCTGTCTTATGAGCTGAAGTGCCTCATCGCCACGACCGGTCTCGCCGACAACGTCGAAACCTTCTTCTTCCAAGATCTCGCGTAGATCGAGTCGAACGATCGCCTCATCTTCTGCCACAACTACACGAGCGGATGACCCACTCGCTGATTCAGTACTTGTCACTCAGCTCCACCAAGTCCTCGGTTCACGACCGAGGAGTGTAGGCGGCGCGGGCCGGTGCTAATTTACGAACTTATGTTCGCTTACCTTTGAGTCAAGCACGCCTGGGTCTGGACCCTGCGAAACCACGAAACGACGACGGTGCCGTCACCGCGATGTGGGCGGGTGCGAGGCGCGCAAACACGATCCACCGTGCCGGGGCGAACAATCCGACTTACGACTTGCCAACGGACTCGTGCGATCGATTTCGCAGGTCGATCTCAGCCACGCGTCCTTTTGCTTCAACGATCAATCGCTCGGCTTCCCGGCCCCAGACGGCAACCGCAGCAACGGCATCGAAATCCTCGACGCATGTCTCTACCTCTGCCTTGTCTGTGCTCAACTCACCAAAGGCGCCACGCTCGAAATATGCACATGTCTTGTCATAGATGCCGCTGAAGAACGAGACTGCGGGCAACGGGACGCCATCCTCCAAAATTCCTAGTTCGATTCCAGGTAGTCGCATTCGGCGCTGCAGTGCGGATAGCTGTTCCATATGTAGCTCTCCTGTGACAACTCCGGGGAGCAAGAGTTGGTAGGAAATGAGCAGCACGTGTTGTTGTTTGCCGGAGTATGAAGCAGCTTGTCTACGCATGCAGTTCGCTACATGCTGATGGTCCGACACGTGTTGCATATGGGCAAGGCGTCGTACCTGCATGGCGTATTCAGGTGTTTGCAGCAAAGTCGAAATGAAGTGGTGCGACCTTGAGCGGAGCGTAAGTGCTTCGCAGTCCATGTCTGCAACAAGACCGGCATCGGCCAACATCCGCCGAGGAAGCACGCGACGCTGCGTTGAGAAGGCTTCTTGGGCTGCCTTCGTTAGTGAATCGTGCACAGTGTCACTGACTTCCAGGGCGTCGAGGATGCGTGCGACGTCCGCGGGGGATGGACGGGTCTTACCGTTCTCGATCTTTGTCACCTTGGATTGACTAAAACCGCATTTGTCGGCCAAGACGTATGTGCTGAGTCCAGACGCTACACGTAGCGAATTCAGTTTGGCCACGACCTCACTGCTGCTGCCATGTTGCATCGGCTGATCATAACGAGCGGGGCGTAAGTCTTCGATAGGGCGACTTAATCGCCGCGGATGCGACTCGCAAAACCACGGATGACATTTAGGCATTCGTCTGAAAGGGGTAGGCCATGCGAGAAGAATTTCGAAAGAGCAGCTTCAGCGGTATGGATTGCGTTGAGGTTGGTGTGCTCGGCGACGGCAGCGTCGCCGTGCGCAACTCTCGGGACCGGAGTGACGCTCTGCAGATATTCACTCCGCATGAATGGCGCGCCTTTGTTCGCGGCGTAGAAAATGGTGAATTCAATTTTGTGTCATGACACGCTAAGTACCGAGCACGCGGAGAACTTGGCGCGAGATCGGCGATCACAGCCGGAGCAGCGCTGGCGACTTCCATCGACCGAACCATCCAGATGCATGCGCCTCGGAGACTTGGCGATCGAACTCCTCGGAGCTCAGAAGCAACGGGTGGCAGTATTCAAGTGCCCGAGGTGGGACTTGAACCCACAAGCCCTTTCGAGCAATGGATTTTGAATCCATCATGTTTGCCAATTTCATCACTCGGGCGAGTGCCATAAAGGAATCGTATCCGTGTATGACCGAAGCCGGAGTCCAACCGCCCGTGTCGGAGCGAAACAACGTCCCACTTATGGAGGCCCAGAACCCTTTGCACGGTTGTGTGTGCCGCACATGAGGCGTCCGTTCGTTTGGTTTGTCTGGCCACCACGGCTGAATGCTGTGGTGTGATCAACGTCACATCTACTTGCAGGCTCTTCACAGCTTGATTCATCTTGGCAGTGACGGTCACGGATTTCGATTGCCCGGCGCAGTGCTCCTGTGAACAACCTCTTGCGCCCGACTTCGATAACCCTCGACCCGCCATCAAAGACAATTCTTTCGATGTCTGATTTATTGAGCCAAGGGATTATCTGACCAGGAGCAATGACTGTTCCGCTAGCAAGTTCACAAATCCGCTCGAATGATTTGTAG
>JBBSGY010000034.1:0-10530 GCA_038253645.1 Acidimicrobiales bacterium | reverse complement strand
GACGACGAGGATGAGGACGACGACGATGCGTGGTACGACGAGGAGGGACTCGGGGAAATGAGCCGCTCCGAGCTTGTCGATATCGCGGACGTGTACGGGATCGACTACCCCGTGCGCGCCAAAGAAAGCAAGCTCATCGCTCTCATCCTCGCGTACGGCGAGGAGGCTGCTGACGATGACGAGGACGAGTAGCCAACGCAAGTAGCACGCTGAGCAGGGGCGGGTCGATGTCCGATCGGGCTGGTTGTCGAGCACCGGCCCGCCTCTGTTCGTCCAGCAAGTCTCATGCACTGCATCGGAGGGAACTGCAATGACCATACTGAGCAAGAACGGTGGCAAGCGAGTCACGATTCGTGGCCTCGTGAAACCGTTCGGCAAGCCGGAAGGCACGAAGCGCATGCGGGACGGCCTGCACGAAGTCCCCTACACGGCCAGGCCGAAACACCCGTCGTTTCGACCGCTTGGGCTGCCTCGATCGCTACGGCAGGCCAGTAGCTACGTCGTGGACTACAAGCGCGATCGCATCGTCCAGATCGACACGCGCGAGCCGGATGGCGCAGTCATCGGTTGGGACACTTGTCGGGGCTGCCATCAGCACGTCAACTGGTGCCGCTGTGCGTTCGTCGTGCCCCCGTCGTACGTCACGGAGTGGATGCCCAAGCCGAAGCTGAGCGAGCTGTACGGAGTCAGCACCGATGTATCCGAGAAAGAGGCCGAGGTCAAGCCCAAGCCGAAAAAGCGGGGCAGGGGATGAGCGCCAAGTCCAAGCAGAGCAAGCGGCGCGACAAGCATGACGTGAGAGCTGCCAGGAAGCTTCTGGACGCTCAGAGCGCTGTCTCAGACGCGGCAATGGCCGAAGCTCGCAAGGCCGTGGCCGTGTCCGGGCAGCTGCTCAACACGCTGCAATGGGTTTTGGAGCAGGTAGCCATCGTCGTGGGGCAGCACGCGGGCCAGCCGTACACATGGCGTGGGGTGAAGCAGCAGCGCTGTCTCGTCTGCAAGGTTGTTGCACCGTGCAGCGTCTACTCGGCGTTGCAACCGCTGGGGCTGCAGACCGAGGGGAGACTTAGCGACTCACTGCACACGATTCTCGATGTGCCTATGCCGGACGAGCCAGACAAGGAAGGTGTTTGATGCCAGCTAGCGATGCTCTCGCTATTCGGACGCAAGTAGCCGAGCAGTTACAGGGCCAGATGTTCCGATCGATGATCGACGCATTCATGGCCGACATAGACGGGCGGGGGTTCAATGCGATCAGTAAGTTGTCAGTGCAGGACAATCATGGCTCAGTCCAGTTCGCCAATGCGGTGACACTCGCCGAGACGTACTACCTCAGCCCGGAAATGCAGGAGCTTGTGCAGGCGGCATCCACTGCATCGGACTTCCCGGATGACGAGGCAATCCTGCGTAGTGATCCACCGTCAGAAGCAGGGTTCTTGTATCTGCCTGCCCGGTTCCGGATAATCGAAGTCCGTGGGCAAGTGATGATCGCGCATGCGATCGTCTGGCTCAATCGTAAAGTGTGGTGGCTCAGCGACCGGCGGGATCCAGAGGACGAGATCAATCAGCAGTTGAATGAGGCTTATCCGCCCTCTTCCTACACGATGCCTCGCTGGGATCTGATGGCTGTTGATTCATTCGATTGGAACAAGCCACTTCCGACGTTGCTCACCTTTCCGAGAGGTGTGTTACCACCTTCGGCGAAGATCGAGTTCAAGAAGGATGGACATGGCAACACCGTGATGATTACCGACCATGCACTCGCACCGGATCTGCAGCCGTCCATCGTCACAAGTCCGGGGATGCGTTTCCTGCTGACGATCTGGCGGCTCATGCAGCAGACGCTCAGTGAGATCATAAAGGATGACTCGCATGTCAAGGCTGTCCGGCGTTATGCCAATCGGGCCGGGATCAAGGACACAGGCGTCTATGTCATCCAGCTACGTCGCCGTGAGTCGCATGCCACCGGGACCGGCAGACCGCTGGATCACCGTTTTCTGGTTCGTGGGCACTGGGCGAGACGATGGTGCGGCCCGTTGGAGGATCGGTACCTCCGGGCCGTCTATATCCACCCCTATCTGAAAGGCCCCGAAGACAGTCCTCTCATTATCCGCGAGCACGTTCACGCACTGGTCAGGTAGGCAAGCATGGCACCGGGAGACTGGTTCTCCGCACATTCACACAGTCGGTATTCGCGTCTGGACGGCATGCCGCACGTCAAGCGCATGGTCGAGAAAGTCGCCAGCATGGGGCAGCCCGCTCTGGGTCTGACCGATCACGGTTCAATGGCAGGGATAGTGCAGCTCTACCTGGAATGCAAGGCAGCGGGGATCCTGCCGTTCCCCGGCATGGAAGCCTACCTTCTTGACCCGAACACGACGCTTGAGGACAAGAAGGCCGGGCGCTATCACTTCGGCTTGCTCGCGCTCAATCTCCGTGGCTACCGTGCGTTGATCCGGGCGATGAACCTGTCACACACTCGTCCTCGGTTCAATCGCTTCCCGAGACTCACGCTCGATGACGTGCTCGAACTCGGTCGGGACTACGGTGACAGCCTCGTGCTCACTACCGGCTGCTATTTCGGCTACGCGCAGCAAGCGCTCGTCAACCAGGGAGAGACAGCAGCCGAGGGTGTTATCAAGACGTATGCGGCTGCCTACCCGAACACGTTCGTTGAGATCCAGCATCACAACATCACTCACAACGCCGATTGGGACGACGACGAGATAGTCAACAACCTTGTCGGCATCGCAGGCAGACTGAGCCTGCCGGTCCTCGCCTGCCAGGACAGCCACTACGTCGAGAAGAGCGAGCGCGAGGCACACGCGCTGATGAAGCGGATGGTCTACGGCGGGCTGGATGACGAGTTTCCCGGCGACTCGTTCCACCTGGCCAGCGAGAAGTGGGTAAGCAAGCACTACACGCCGGACACTTGGGCGAAGGCGCTGGACGGCTCGCGGGCACTGCTGGACTTGCACGATCTCACGATGCCTGCGTTGGACACGTACAAGGCACGAGTACCGACGATGGAGAAGAATCCCGACCGGCTGCTGGCCAAGCTCTGCATCGCCGCACTCAAACGCATGGACTTGGACACGACGAAGCATCGCAACCGGCTAGCGGTCGAGTTGGGCGTCATCGGCAAGGTCGGCATGGCCAACTACTTCCTGCTCGTCAACGAGTTCCGCAAGGCATGCAAGGTCAAGGGTGTCTGCATCGAGGTCAGAGGCTCGGCGAACAGTGCGCTCACGCTCTACGTGCTCGGCGTGACATCGGTCGATCCGATCAAGTACAAGTTGCTGTTCGACCGCTTCCTCGCCGAAGATAGGATCGGGCCTCCCGACGTGGACATCGACATCGAGGACGCCTACCGGGACTGGGCCGTGTCATGGTGGCAGCAGAGATTCCCCGGTTCCATGAGCATCGGGACGTTTGCCGCGCTCGGGATACGCAAGGGCGACGACAGAGGCAGCGCTGTCATCACTTGGAAGTCCTATCGCAACAGACTCGCCAAGGCCGACGGCAAAACATTCCAGTACGGCTGGGTGCAGTCGGTCGCAGACGTGGCACGGATCTTTCCCAAGGACGCTGCAGCACTTCGTGACATCGACCGGATGAACTCGGTATGCCGTTCCTACGGCACACACGCATCGGGAATCCTGCTGCCCGGTGACAGCATGCCGATCGAGAAATACGTGCCGTGGATGCTGATACCGCGTAGTGGCACGGTAGAAATGCACGTCAGCCAGTTCGACCAGGACGATGTGGAGAAACTCGGGTTCCTGAAAATCGATCTGCTCGGGCAGAACACACTCACTGCCATGCGGATCTGCCAGCAGATGATCGGGCGTCAGGATCCCACCGACTTCTCGTGGATCCCGAACGATGATCGGGAGGCATGCAAACTTCTGCGCTCCGGGCGTACAGACACGGGACTTTTTCACTACGGCGGTTGGACGAAGGCCACAGGAGCCAAGAGGATGGGCGTGAAGTCCACGGACGACGCGATACTGGCCATTGCGCTTTTCATGCCAGGAGCGATGGATACAGCGCCGGGAATGAGCACGTCGCAGACGGATCTCTACTTACAGCGGCGTGCCGATCCCGAAGCACGCAGAAAAGTGCGGTATCTGCACCCTGCTTTCGAGCAAGCGTTGAAAGAGACGTACGGGGCAGTCATCTACCAGGAGCAAGTCATCAACATCATGCGTGGGCTCGGTATGGGGATCGCAAGCGTCAACAAGTTTTTCAAGGTGGTCAAGGACAGCGGCAAGGGAGCAACGGCTCGCAACGCACAACGGATGGCCGAAGTGCGCGACGAGTTCGATCATGTCTGTGCGAAGGAAGGCATCGACGCTGATCGGGCCTGGGCCATGACGGCATCGTTCGTCACCTACTCGTTCAACAAATCTCATGCCAGTGGCTACGGCATCCGGGCGTACCGGACGGCGTACCTCAAGGCACATCATCCCGAGGAGTTCATGGCAGCGTTGCTGCAATCGGCATCGGGCAACCCCAAAAATGAAGTGCTCTACACACGTGAAGCACGATTCATGGGCATTCGCATCATGCCTCCGGACGTGAATCGATCGGGCGCGATCTGGACGCTGGACAAACAGGGTTCACGCAAGGTCATTAGGCGCGGACTGCTATCCGTGAAGGGAGTCGGTCTCAGTGCCGCGAAGATCATCGAACAGAATGCGCCCTACGCTAGTATTGACGACATGATCGAGCGACTACCAGGAAGGCCGGTTAGCGGTGGGAAGAGCTTTGCTGACAACGATCCGGAGACATTGACCGGCGTTCTCAAAGCGCTGCACGATGCAGGAGCAATGGATCGACTAGAGGAAGGCAACTGAATGGCCAGCAAGGCTGAACAGGTGAGGCGGAACATCAATGCAGCTTTCAAGAGCGACGTGCTCAGCATGGCGTCAGACAGTAAATATGTCGTGGAATATATGCCGACTAATTTGTTGCCGTTCGACATGCTCATGGGAGGTGGTATTCCCAAAGGCAGGTTCGTTGTACTCGTCGGGGATTGGAGCACGCTCAAGTCATACGCCGGACTATGCGCCATAGCGGCCGAGCAGGCCAGAGGCGGCGTCTGCGCGCTCATCGACACGGAGCACTCGTTCGACCCGGCATGGGCGACATCGATCGGCGTCAACGTCGCCGAACTGATAACGCCGGACAAGAAACAGGCACAGAGCGGCGAGCAGGCCATCGACTATGCCGAGGCACTCATCCGGGAGAACGTGGACCTCATCGTCTTCGATTCTGTGGCAGCAGCACTGCCACAGTCAGAACGCGGCAAGCGCATGCACGACGAGAGCGTTCAGCCTGGCCGTCTGGCAGCTCTCATGTCACTCGCCTGCCGGAAGCTCACAGC
The DNA here is from genome assembly GCA_038253645.1 of Acidimicrobiales bacterium. Taxonomy (GTDB): domain Bacteria; phylum Actinomycetota; class Acidimicrobiia; order Acidimicrobiales; family JBBSGY01; genus JBBSGY01. The sequence continues at coordinate 5,141 of JBBSGY010000034.1, read as the reverse complement.
GGCCAACTCAGGCACGGGAATCGTGTGGATAAATCAGATGCGCCAGTCAATCGGCATCACATTCGGCAACCCCGAGCATCCGACAGGCGGGAAAGCACTGCCCTACTATGCATCGCTCGTGATCGAGACACGCAAGTCAACAAAGATCACCCGGAACGTGAAGACGTTCAACGGCAGTGGGAATGTCGATGTCAAGGAACTACTCGCCCAGCAGTATCGGGCGACGATCACGAAGAGCAAGCTCAACAAGCCGCACCGGGAAGTAGTGTTCGACTGGAATCTGGAACAGGGCGGCATCGACATCGCCAAGTTCCTCTTCGCGCAAGGCATCGAGAACGGGCTGGTGGTCAAGAAGGGTAACTCGTACTCGATGAAGAACAGTCAGAGCAAGATACTCGGACGGGAGAAGTTCATCGCGTGGTTGGCAGGCAGCGAAACAGCGATGGGGACACTGGACAGCCAGATCCGCGAAATCCACGGTCTGGAACCGATCTCCCCTGGCCTACCAGTCGCAGCAGACAGGAAGAAGGTCGTCACTCGGAGCGTAAGCAGGCCAAACGGCGTGGGGCGAAAGTCCACCCGAACAGCGGTGCCGGAAACATCAAGGGTGATGCGAGTTCTGCAGAAGCGCTCATAGAGTTCAAGCTGGCAGGCCGGTCACATACCATCAAAGGTAGTGACCTTGAGTTGTTGTTCAAGCGAGCAGTGGCCCAAGGCAAGGATGCGTACTACGTGTTGCACTTCGATGACAGCAATATCACTCTGGAAGGAATGCTGCACCGTGAATGAGGCGAGGATATGAGCCTGGATCTCAAGCGCATGGTCAGGATGGCCAACGCTGCCAATCTCATCATCTCGCCGAGATACGAAAGTTTTTTGTTGTCTCATCTGGACGATCCCGTACCGGAGAACATCGCCAGCCGGATACGTGATCTGCTCATGGCCAAGCAACGTGATCGCACGAAGTCGTTCAGCGCGTCGTCTGCCGGGCAGTGTCACCGGGCACAGATCTACGGCTATCACGGTGTGCAGGTCAGCAACGTTGTTAACGTGGCACTGGCGGCGATCTACAACAATGGTCGATGGGCACATCTGAAACTGCAGACGGCAATGCTCATGGCCGGTGTGTTCGAGCACCCGGAGGACATCGAAGTACCGATCATCTGGAAACGCATGCGGACACGCGGCACGATGGACGGCTGGGGCACTGTGCCGATGGATCACCCGCATGTCAACTGGCGCGGCAAGACATTCGGTGCCGAACTGAAAACATGTCACAGTGGCGTCTATCAGAAGCTCATCGAGGACGGGATGGGCAAGTACGCGCGACAGGTCACCCGTTATTTCCACCTTGCAGGCGTAGAGCTGTTCGCCGTGTTCGCCGAGGAGAAGAACACGAACAGATACAACGAATGGGTGATCGAGGCCGACCCGCAACTCATCGCCGAGGATAAGGACGAACTCGACACGCTCAATCACGCCGTGGCGAACAAGCAACTGCCGGATCGACTGCCACAGTGCCAACACTTCACCGGCGACACGTTCCGCAATTGTTCATTCGGGAGATTAGGAGGTCCTTGTACTCAATTAGTGACATGGAAGGAAGTAGAACGGGCAACGAAGTAGCAGTCCAGGGATTGGGGCAACGATGAGCACGTTACGCAAACCGACCAAGCACAAGCCGAAGAAAAAACAGTTACGAGCAGTAATGCTGGGCCAGGGAGTCACCGACCTTGGCTCACTTGCAGCAGAGCTACGCGATATGGCAGACGTGTTGCTGGGGCACAAGGAGTCACCGATCGATGCAGGAATAATGACACTGATGGAACTGGCCGATGCGTTCCACGCGCGAGCAATGGATATGACGATGCAAATACAGGCGAAGGAGCGCAGAGGATCGGTCGTCCGTGGTTCGGCGGCATACAAGTTCCGCACCGGCGAGTTGCGCTCGTTCACGGAGCTTGCCAAGCGCTCGTCGGATCTCGGCTCGCGTCGAGTGACGTTCGCCAGCTTGCAGCTCGAAGCAGAGCGAACAGGTCGATCCAACGCAGTCGAGAGCTTCTACTCGGAAGGCGATGACGACGATGCCTAAACAGATCAAGGGTGGGCAGGGAGTCGGTATCCCCGACGTGCGTAAGCCACGCTGCCCGGACCATCAGAGGGAGATGCAGTATTACCCGGAACAGGGGATCTGGCGTTGTCCGGAGCAACGATGTACGAAGGTCGGCGTGCCCAAGGACGACAGTGGCGGGACACACAAGCGCCAGGTGCTAGGTACAGGGAAGCTGACGCTGGTCATTCAGGACGGCAAGCTCTGGATCCGATCGGAGAACAACGTCATGCTCGACATCGATTCGGTGATGACAAATTTCGTTCCCTACAACGGTCTGGGGGTAGCAATTGTCGAGCTGTCCTTCTCCGAGAGAATCGAGCTGCAATCCCAGTAGTAGTGTGACGACATGGTGTTTATAGTAGGGTGCGATCCGTCGAGCAAGAAACTTGCCGTCGTCATAACGCGCGTCGGGAATATTCAGCGTGTGGACGTGCGAGTGGAGACACTTTCGTTCCGGGACAAGCCGCGAGCATGTTCCGAGGCGTTCGGGTTCTTCACGGATCTCATCGAGGAGTTCGGCGAGCGCAGGCTAGATGTCTACTACGAAGCGCCTGTGCTCGGTCGTGGCGGTGCCAGGGCCACGATCCCGCAGAGCTACATAGCCGGGGCAGTGCAGGCAGCCTGTTTCCTGCGTGACACGCCGATCACGTTCGTCAACAACACGTCGTGGAAATCCAAGGTGATCGGCACCGGCAAGGCAGACAAGACACTGATCGCACAACGGCTCTGTGAGTTGTGGCCAGCAGCTTTCCGAGCAGCAAAGGGCGACATGGATCTCTACGATGCCGCCTGCATCAACTGCTACGGAACTCAGATCAACAAGTCGGCCAGTCGTATTGTCAGCGAAGGTGTGAAACGCAAGCCAGCTATCCGCAAACGGAGGTAACAACAGTGACATCGACCAAGCCGGGGACCAAGCCGGTCAAGGCAGCCGACAAGTCCAAGAAGCCACGCAAGGCGAGGATCAACAACGTCGTCATCCTGCGTACCGAACTTGTGGAGGTGGATCGACTCAAGCGCTTCCACAAGAATCCGCGCAGGGGCGACGTGGACAAGATCGCTGACTCACTCAAGAACAACGGTCAGTTTCGTCCGCTGGTGGTGAACCTCGGCGAGAAGACAGGCCGGTACAACGAAGTGCTCGCCGGTAACCACACGTTCGAGGCCGCAGTCCAGAAACTCGGCTGGACGAAGATGTTGGTTTCCTGGGTGGATGTGGACGACCAGGCAGCACGAAAAATCAACCTTGCGGACAACAAGACAGCAGACGACGGCAGCTACGACACGGGCATGCTTGCCGAACTGTTGCACGGTCTAGACGAGATCACAGGCACGGGCTACAACGAATCCGAAGTGGAAAAGCTGCTCAAAGGCATCAAGATTGACCCGGATCCGCTTGCCGGTGTGATTGTGAATGAAGATCTCGGCCTGGACGAGCCGAAGCCGGACACGACGGCAGACGGCGGCATCGGAGACGACAACAGCGACGACAGCAACGACGACTTGAACCCGGTCGTCCCACCGTCCGGGCTGGACGACAACGACGATGCGCCTACCGACACGATCGCGGACTTCGAGGACGAGATCGAGGAGGAGCCGGATCCGAACTCACCGGGTGTGGAAGATGCCCACGAGGATCTTCCCGGCATGTTCTCGCTCAAGGATCCGAGCACGCTGAAATTTCCTGGCCTCGGTTGGTACGGCATCCCCGAACTGGACACGACGAAGTTCATGCGCTTCGAGGAGATCCCGCCGAACTTGCGGACGTGGGCAGGCTACGCGAGCAAGCCGCCGTACATGGCGGCACCGGAAGTAGACGACTGGTGGCTGCTCAACTGGGGGTCGGAGCGCTCCAAGGGCATCGCGGATCTCAGCAAGGTCATGGTTGCTTTCTACGCGCATGACGACAACTTCAACATGTGGTGGGACTACACGGACGAACTGATGGCAAAAGTGCTCAACAGCGGCATCAAGTTTGCGTTGACACCGAACTTTTCGATGATCGGCGGTGATCCGGCAGCCGTGCATCTGTGGGCGCTCTACCGATCACGTTGGGTAGGCCGCTACATGCAGGAGGGCGGGCTACGGGTCATCCCGGACGTGAACTGGCCCAAGGACAACATCGAGTTTCTGGAAAAACACGTCGCGCCGACACTGCCGAAAAATCTGCCGTGTATCTCTGTGCAGATCCAGAACATGGACCCCAAGAACAAGCGATGGATGTCGAAGATGCGAGACGGCTACCTGGTGATGCTCGACCTGCTGGAACCGCAGGGCGTGTTCGTCTACGGCGGTAAACCGGGTTTCGACTTCTGGGACGCACTCGGCTACGACGGCAAGGTGTTCAAGTGTGAGAACCGCCTCGCCATCATCGGCCGGACACGTCAGATCAAGCCGCGCGAGCATCAAAATACGATCTAGGAACAGTAGCTCCTCGCCATCTGCTCTACACCTGTGGGAGACTAATTTTGTCGGCAACACGACCGGCAGCTCATGCGGCTCGGGAGAGCAGACATGCAAAGCAACAAACTTGTCTGGCCCGCAGCCCGATCACGAAGGAGGTTGGCTGTAATGGCCGACGAACTGAACGTCGCTCTCCCCGAGGGTGAACTGCTGGACGGAATCGAAGTCATCGAAGGTGCTGGCGACTCGGAAGGCGCTGCGCAGGCAGAGGACAACCGCAACATCCTGGCGGCACTGCCTGGTGGCGGTAAGGGCTTCAAGCTGAACGCGAATCCCGCTCGCGCCCCACGCGGTGGTGGCGGCCCACGCCGAGCCAAGAAGGCGGCCAAGAAGGGTACCAAGGCTACCAAGAAGGGCGTGAAGGCAGCGAAGAAGACGCCTCGAAAGGTGGCTCGTCCGGCCCCCAAGCGGATCCCCGCAGCCGTCAAGGCTTCTGCAGCTGCCAAGAAGGCTGCCAAGAAGGCTGCCTCGAAGAAGGCGCGCAAGGCTTAGCAGCAGTACCGTTCAAGGTTCGGGTCGTCTCTCACGGGACGGCCCGAACTTCGTCATGGAGTAAAAACCGCAG
>JBBSGY010000033.1:0-10794 GCA_038253645.1 Acidimicrobiales bacterium | reverse complement strand
GTGCCACTCGGGGGTGCCGTGGTTCGTATCGAACGATTCGTGGAAGACAGGTCGACTTCGATCGACGCTGTTGCAAACAATGACGGTGCCTATTCGGCAGATAACATCGCCGGCGGCCGTTACCGGGTGCGCGCCTTCAGGCCTCCGGACGCGACCATGGCCGAAGCACAGGTCTTCTTCCTGGGTTCGCCGGAATCGAAGTCCCTTGATTTGAACCTTGGTCGATACTCAGGTGGAACGGATTTGCGCTCGTGGATTTCGCCGGATCCTCCGATTCTTGGTTCAGGTGCGCGGGTGAGCGTGGTCGTTACCACACGTGGAGTCGATTCGACCGGTGTCGCGCGGTCGATTCCACTTCCCGGACTCGCGCTCACGCTCGTTACGGCAGGAGGTCGAACGGTCAACTCGCCGAATCCGGTCACCACCGATGGAGCGGGCCGAACATCTTGGGCGATTCAGTGTCAGTCCCTGGATAGCCAGGCAATAGTTGTCCAAGCTGCCGATGGATCGACATACAACATCAATGTGACTCCGTGCCAGCTGCCGCCGCCCACGACGACCACTACGACGACAATTGTGCCTCCGCCACCCGGAGCGCCTCCGCCACCCGGAGCGCCCCCCGGGCCGCCACATTTCCCGTAACCTTGCCAGCAAATGGCAAGCAAATTGCAGGTGATTGTCGACGCGCACCGAAAGATGGCCGCGCTCGACAACAGAAGCCTCGATGAATTGCTTGATACCGCCAGGGCGTGTCCGCCGCCGCGTGATTTCACAGCTGCGTTGACGGCGCCGGGTTTGTCGGTGATCGCGGAGGTAAAGCGGCGTTCACCTTCTGCCGGCGTTCTCAACAAAGACCTCGATCCGGCGACGCTTGCAGCCGCGTATGAAGCCGGGGGGGCGGCGTGCATATCGGTTCTTACGGATGAGGAGTTCTTCGGCGGTTCGCCTGCTGATCTTCGCGCTGTACGTACCGCGGTTCATTTGCCCGTCCTGCGAAAGGATTTTACTGTTCATGCGCGCGACATCGCCGACGCACGAATCATGGGCGCCGACGCGATCTTGTTGATCGTTGCGGTGCTCTCCGATGGCGAGCTTGCACAGTTCCAATCGCTTGCAGCTGAACTCGGTATGACATCGCTTGTCGAGGTGCACTCGGCAGATGAGATTGCACGCGTTCTCGATGCCAGGGTTGTCGGAGTCAATCAACGTGACTTGTCGACATTCCAAGTCGATGCAACCTGCGCGGCGCATCTGCGTCCCAAGCTTGGCGAAGTAATCACAGTGGCCGAGTCTGCCATCGCATCCGTTGCAGATGCGAAGGCATTATTTGAGGCTGGTTATGACGCGGTGCTCATCGGTACTGCGCTGGTGACGAACGACGCTCCAGAGGCGTTGATCCGCGAAATGGTGGTCGGCTGATGTTTGTCAAGGTCTGCGGCACGACAACAGAAGAAGATGCCTTGCTTTCGGTTGCGATGGGTGCCGACGCACTCGGTTTCATCTTTGCGCCGTCGCCGCGCCAAGTCACGGTTGCGCGAGTTGCCGATATCGTCAAACCATTGCCGCCTGAAGTGCTCACCGTCGGAGTGTTTCGAGATGAAACGCAGGCGCGAATCGTCGATATCGTCGTGGAATGTGGTCTGCGAGCAATTCAGCTGCACGGCAAAGAGTCACCACAAACAGTCGCGTCGCTTCGCAACAAGTTGCACATGCCGGTGATCAAGGCATTTCCGGCTGCGAGCAATGAAATGCGTCACGCTGATGAGTTTGGCGCCGACATTGTTCTTCTTGATGCCCCGTCGCCAGGTTCGGGTCAGGTGTTCGACTGGCGACTCGCGGAGGGCGTTCCCGATGTTGCTCGCCTCATGCTCGCGGGTGGGCTGACGCCTGACAACGTCGCTGAGGCAATCGACACGGTGCACCCGTGGGGAGTCGATGTCGTGAGCGGTGTCGAGTCGCAACCGGGAACAAAAGACCCGACCAAAGTTCGTGAGTTCATCGAGCGCGCACATTCCGCTGCGCCACCCGATTACAAACCATCCACAGACCGTCCATTTGATTGGGAATACGAATGACCAGTTACGCAAAAGAGCACAGTTCATTCATGGCGCAGCCGTCGCAAGAGGGTTGGTTCGGCGACTTCGGTGGTCGGTTCGTGCCCGAAGCGCTCGTTCCGGCATGCGAGGAAGTTGAAGACGCTTTTCGGGAAGCCTGGGCGGATCCGTCTTTCAAGGCCGAATACGGATCGATTCTGCTCAGTTATGCCGGTCGCCCGACGCCGGTAACCGCCTGTGACCGTCTGTCGAATGATCTCGGCATCGAGCTTTACCTCAAGCGCGAAGACCTCGCGCATACGGGTTCGCACAAGATCAACAACGTTATCGGCCAGGTCTTGCTGGCACGTCGCATGGGTAAAAAGCGCGTGCTGGCCGAAACGGGTGCCGGCCAACACGGCGTTGCAACGGCGACCGCTTGTGCTCTGTTCGGCCTCGACTGCGTTGTCTACATGGGAGCGAAGGATGTCGAACGCCAGGCACTCAACGTGTTTCGCATGCATATGCTGGGTGCTCGTGTCGAGCCGGTCGAGTCGGGTAGCAAGACTCTGAAAGACGCGATCAACGAAGCCCTTCGTCATTGGGTTGCCCACGTCGAAGACACGTATTACTGCATTGGTTCGGTAATGGGCCCGCATCCGTACCCGTGGATGGTGCGCGAGTTCGTGCGCATAGTCGGTGACGAAGCGCGTGAGCAATGCCGCGCACTGATGGGTAGCGATCCTGACTACGTAGTGGCATGTGTCGGCGGAGGATCAAACGCTGCAGGAACATTTGCCGGCTTTGCCGACGAAACAATCGCGCAGCTGATTGGTGTTCAAGCCGCCGGTGGCGCCGCGATTGGCAGCGGAGAAAAGGGCGTTGTTCACGGCTCACTCTCGATGCTGTTACAAGACTCGCATGGTCAGGTTGTGGAAGCACATTCGATTTCCGCCGGCCTCGATTATCCGGGAATCGGTCCCGAGCATTCTCATCTCGCCGAAACAGGACGTGCGAAGTATGTCGGCGCCGATGACGAGTCGGTGCTTGTTGCTCTGTCGTTGCTTGCGCGCACCGAAGGAATTATTCCCGCGCTCGAGTCGGCACATGCACTCGCTTGGGTGACGCAAGCCGCGAAAAGTGGAGAGATTCCGCCTGGTTCGAAAGTACTCGTCACGCTTTCCGGACGCGGTGACAAGGATGTCGAGCAGATAATGAAGATCTTGCGTGATCGAGAAGTAACGGAGCCGGCAACGGGAGGCCCCGAATGATCCGGCTCGGCGAACATATCGCAGAGAAACGAGACAGCGGGAAGAAATTGCTCGTCCCCTACGTCATGGCCGGCGCCCGCAACGACTGGCTTGACATTGTGTGTGCCATTTCAGACGCAGGCGCCGACGCGATCGAGATTGGCATTCCATTCTCCGACCCGGTTATGGACGGCGCAGTGATTCAAGAAGCAGCGGTGCATGCACTCGATGCAAACACATCACCGGCCTCTGTGATCGAAAAACTCAAGACAACAAGATTCGGCGTTCCGCTCGCATTCATGACGTACTACAACCTTGTGTATCGCTTCGGACTTGCAAACTTTGCGGAGCATGCTGCGTCGGCAAATGTTTCGGGAACCATCCTCCCAGACCTTCCGCTGGACGAAGCGGGTCCATGGAGCAATGCCGCCGCGAAACACAACGTTGACAACGTCATGCTTGTCGCGCCGAACACACCCGACGAACGCCTCAAGCGTATTTGCGATGCGACGCGTGGTTTCGTCTATGCCGTAGGCCTGCTCGGTGTGACCGGCGAACGTAGCCAACTCCCGAGTTCGGCTACAAAGCTTGCCGATCGTGTGCAGGCCCTTACCGAAACGCCCGTTCTTATCGGCGTCGGTGTGTCGACGCCGGCACACGCCGCGCAGGCGGTTGCGAGCGCCGATGGAGTCGTGATCGGAACAGCGATCGTCAAGCGAATTCTTGACGGAAGCACCCCTGATCAAATCGGCGACCTGGTCAGGGAATTCCGGTCTGCTATCGATTGAGCCGGGCCGATGTCGACGTGGTCGTCAGCCCTCACCGGCGGGGGGTAAAACGCGCGTTACGTTCCCCTACGTGAAAACAGAGACAATCAAAAAGAACTGGGCAGCCAAGCCGGTCCGAAGCTTGGCGGCGGCCCTCGTCACATCCACCCTCGTGCTCGCAGGCTGCGGGTCCGACACCAACAGCAGTACTGCCAAGTCAGCGACTCCGGCCAATTGTGCAACCGGTTCGGTCACCGGCGCCGGCTCCACATTCGTTCAGAACATCGCCCTGCAATGGATCAAGGACTACACCAACTCCTGTAAGGGCGCCACAATCAACTACAACGGCGTCGGCTCCGGCGCGGGTGTTCAGCAGTTCAATGCAGGAACGGTGCAATTCGCCGGAACCGACGTTGCGCTCTCGCAGACCGAGAAAGACGCTGCAAAGGCCAAATATGGCGACGTATTGACCATTCCCTGGTCCGCGGGCGGAATCGCAGTCGAGTACAAGCTCGCAGGCGTTACCGACCTCAAGCTCAGCCCTGCCACTCTTGCCGGGATCTTCGCCGGAAAGATTGCAAAGTGGGACGACACAGCAATCAAGGCCGACAACGCCGGTGTGACCCTGCCGACGACACCGGTTCAGGTCGTGCACCGCTCCGAAGGTTCGGGTACCACAGCCGCTTTCACGGCCTACATGACCGCCACAGCGCCGGATGTTTGGACCGCGGGAACCGGTAAAGAAGTCAAGTGGCCGGCCGGACAGGGCGCCAAGGGCTCTGATGGCGTCACCGCAGCGGTGAAGGCAGCTGATGGCACGATCGGATATGCGGAAGTGTCATTCGCACGGGCAAACCAGCTCGGCGTTGCGAAGATCAAGAACGCCGCCGGCGAGTTCGTCTCTCCCGAAGGTGCAAATGTGACCGCAGCACTCAGTGCGGCTCAGGTTGCAGTTGACGGCAAGGTGACTCTCGACTATAAGGCCGCAGACAAAGCCGCCTACGAAATCTCGACCGTCACTTACGTGGTCGTACCGAAGAAGCCTGCTGATGCAGCGCAATCCACGTTGTTGAAGTCATTCGTCCAGTACGCACTTGACAGCGGCCAGGCCAGCGCGAGTGCGCTCTTCTACGCGCCGTTGTCAGACACGGTCAAGACACCGGCGAAGACGGCTGCACAGTCAATCGGCTCCTAGCTAGACCTACTTGGCAAAGGCTGGATTGGCAAAGGCTGATCAGAAGGACCGATGGTTTCACGCCATCACAACGATCGCTGCGAGCTTCGTGTTCGTGTTGCTCGCAGCGATCGTGGTCTTTCTTGTAGCAAAGGCCTCCCCGTCACTTCGTGAGTCGGGCTTCGGCTTTCTGACCGAGCACGAGTGGTTTCCTGACGCGCAGCCCGCGCAATTCGGGGTTGCCGTTCTCGTGTTCGGCACAATCGTCTCGAGCGCGTGTGCGCTTGTCATAGCGATGCCGGTCGCGATCGGCTCCGCACTATTCGTTGTCGAGATCGCGCCGCGCGCCGTCGGCAAGTGGATTGGTTATCTTGTCGACCTACTCGCCGCGGTACCGAGTGTCGTCTACGGGCTTTGGGGCGTCTTTTTTCTTGTGCCGCACCTCGAGCCGGTTGAAAAGGCAATCGATGCCGTGCTCGGCTGGATTCCCATATTCCACAGCCGGGCCGGAATATACGGACGTTCGCTTTTTGCCGCGTCGGTGATTCTCGCAATCATGATTCTGCCGATCATTTCCGCGTTGACGCGTGAGATCTTCGTGCAGGTTCCGCGTTCGCACCGCGAGGCCGCGATGGCACTTGGAGCTACACGTTGGGAAGTCATCCGCCTTGCTGTTTTGCCATACGGGAAGAGCGGGGTTTTTGGTGCAGCGATGCTGGGCCTCGGTCGCGCGCTGGGCGAAACCATCGCGGTTGCACTTGTTCTCGCTGCTTCGTTCAAGATCAATTTTCACTTATTTGAGCCCGGCGGAAACACGATTGCAGCGAACATCGCAACGAAATTCCCTGAAGCGGGTGATCTGGGCCGCTCTGCGCTTATTGCTTCCGGTCTCGTGCTGTTCATAATCACGCTCGTTGTCAACGCGGGTGGTCGATACGTAGTTGCGCGCAATCGTGTGAAGGTACGAGTAGTAAGACCTTTGCCGGTAAAGCCATGATCGACACACTTCACAAGAGTCTTTCGCTGCGCCGTCGCGCGACAGATATTGGAATGCGCGCGCTCATCGTGATCTCGATGCTTGTCGCGCTTGCGCCGCTTGTTGCCGTGCTCGTATACACAATCGGCAAGGGCATGAAGCGCTTGTCGCCGGACTTTCTCTCGCACTCGATGCGCGGTGTCGGGCCGCTTGACACTTACGGCGGAGTGTATCACTCGATCATCGGCACGCTGGAGCAGGTCGCGATCTCATACGTGATTGCGGTGCCACTCGGTTTGCTGGTTGCGATCTACATCGTCGAAGTCGGTCAAGGTCCACTTGCGTCAGCTACCCGGTATCTCATCGATGTAATGACAGGCATTCCTTCGATCGTCGCCGGGCTCTTCGTCTTTGCGTTCTGGGTGCTTGGTCTCGGCATGGGATTCTCCGGTTTTGCGGCCGGTCTCGCGCTTTCGATCCTCATGCTTCCCGTCGTCGTTCGTTCGTCGGAGGAAATGCTTCGCCTGGTTCCGGGAGAATTGCGTGAAGCTGCACAGGCTCTCGGCATTCCGAAGTGGCGAACAACTTTTTCCGTCGTCGTTCCGACAGCAGCGAGCGGCATCGTGACAGGCGTGTTGTTGGCTATCGCGCGGGTGACCGGTGAAACCGCGCCGCTGTTGCTGACAGCGTTTGGTTACGACGCTATCCGCACCTCGCCTTTGGACGGTCCCCAATCGAGCCTTCCCCTCTTCGTATATTCGCAAGCCGGCTCGGCGTTCGGCGTCGCAATCGACCGCGCGTGGGCGGGAGCGCTTACGTTGATTGCGATCGTGTTGATTTTGACAGTCCTCGCTCGTGTCATCACGAGCCGTCGCCCAGTCGTAGGTAACTAAGTGGTAGGTCAATAAGGTGGATAGATGGCAAAGCGGATAGATGCAACGAATGTGCACGCCTGGTTCGGCGGATTCAAAGCAATCGCGGATGTGAACATTGCGATCGAGCCCAACCAAGTCACCGCACTCATCGGCCCATCCGGCTGCGGCAAAAGCACGTTTCTTCGCACGCTCAACCGAATGCACGAAGTCGTTCCGGGTGCGAGCGTCGAAGGCAAGATCACAATGGACGGCAATGACATCTACGCCGACGAGGTGAGTGTCACCGAAGTTCGTCGCTCCATCGGCATGGTGTTTCAGCGGCCGAACCCGTTTCCGACCATGTCGGTACGCGAAAATGCGGTTGCCGGTCTGCGTCTAGCCGGTATGCGCGACAAGTCGAAGCTTGACGAGATCGCGGAAAAGTCTCTTGTTTCGGTCGGCTTGTGGGATGAAGTGAAGGATCGGCTCGATCGCCCCGGTACGGGCCTGTCAGGCGGCCAGCAACAGCGCTTGTGCATTGCGCGGGCGATCGCGGTCGACCCCGACGTGATTCTCATGGACGAGCCGTGTTCGGCGCTCGACCCGATCTCCACACTTCGCATTGAAGACCTCATCGCACAGCTCAAAGCCGATTTCACGGTTGTCGTTGTTACCCACAATATGCAGCAAGCGGCGCGCGTGAGCGATACTACGGCGTTCTTCACTGTCAAGAAGGCCGGTGCACCTGGGCGCTTGATCGAAGTCGGCGAAACGTCAAAGATCTTCACCAGCCCGGAGAACCCTCGAACCGAGGCCTACATAACAGGAAGGTTCGGATGAACGACAAGCGCAAGAGCGAATTATCGGCCCGGCCAATAGGAGCAGAGCCATTAGGAGTAGAGCCATTAGGAGCAGAGACCTTGCGCCATGCATTTCACGAGGAGCTCGACCTACTTCACAAAGAAGTAGACGCTCTTGGCCATATGGGAATCGTTGCCGTCGAACGCGGTACCGAGGCTTTTCTCACGGGCGAGCTCGACGTAGTCGAACGCGTTATCGCCCAGGATAAAGAGATCGACGAGCTCATGTTCTCGATCGAGGTTCGATCGTACGAACTTGTCGCTCGCCAACAACCGATGGCAATTGATCTGCGCACCCTCATCGCGATCATGCGCGTCATTCACGAGTTGGAGCGCGTCGGCGACAACATGGTCAACGTTGTAAAGGCGGCCCGACGGATGCATCCGTATACGCTGTCCGACGAGGTTTCCGGGCTCATAAACAAAATGCGCGAGCAAGCGATTGCGCAGTTGACGACTGCACTCGAGGCGTTCTCCGAGCGCGACACGGCGAAAGCTGCTGCGCTGCAGGACATGGACGACTTCATGGATGATCTGCAGAAGGATCTGTTCCGCACCATCTTTCGCGAACGCGGCGATGACGACGCAATGCAGCGGGCCGTGCAATTGGCGCTTGTCGGTAGATACTACGAGCGCGTTGCCGACCACGCGGTGAACGTAGGTGAGCGCGTGCCGTTCATGGTTTCCGGCTGGACGACCGAGCCGTCGGGTTAGTTAGCGGGGCTTACTGTGCTCATGTTGAAGTCAGCGACGCGCACGGGGGGCATTTTTGTGAGGTTGAAGTCGCTGCCAAACTCACGTGCAAGCGTCGGCACACTCTTGCCGGTTTCTGTGATGCGCCCGAGTAGTTCGAGAGGACTTTCGTTCCACCGGAAATTGTTGACCACACCGACGATCTCGCCATTCTCTACTTTGTATACGCCGTCACGCGTCAGACCTGTGAGCAGTAAGCGCTTTGGATCGATCTCGCGGGTATACCAAACACACGTCAGCAATAAGCCGTCTTGCGTAGCGGCGACCATGTCTTCGATTGACGCCGAGCCACCTGCATCCGCAATCAAGTTGTCCTGCGCGGGGGTAAAGGCCACGTTGCGTTCGCTAGCCGACGCGCGCGTTTCCATGAGTGCAGACAGCACACCGTCTTCGATCCAACTTGTGCGCGGCGCAGGAACGCCGTTGTCAAAAACGCTCAGCTCCGAAGATGATGATCCTGCAACCACAAACGGGGCGGTGGGGAGCTGCGAGTCGGACGGATCGCTCCACATATTGAAGCCGGCGATCGCCAGTTTCTCGCCGGCGCGGGTTCCACCCCCGGGCTTTGCGAAAGCGGTGCGGCCCTTTGCGGCGTCGAGTCCGCCTGAGGACCAGTATGAGTAGATCAGCAGGTCTGCGAGGGCTGGCGGCGGAAGCAGCGTCTCGTACCGGCCTGCGGGCAAGTCGATCGAGTGTTCGCACCAATGAAGGCGTTTCGCGAGTAGCGCTTCGGTAGCCATGGGCGACACGTCTTTGAAGTCGACCGTCGACTGGCCGTGCCAGACGGAGCCTCGCTCGGCTGTACTCTTTGCCGTCCAATGGACCCAGCCTGTCGGTCGCGTGTGGCGCACTCGTACACCCGTGCTCGTGCCGAGCCAAAGTGTTGACATGTCGAAATAGGCGAAACCGAACAAGCGGCGGTTGCCGCTGCGTGACCGAGCAAATGCGACGGCTAACTCTTTCGCAAAGTCGTCCAACACGGCAGTCGAGGTGTGTTCTGCGCCATCGGTGAAGTCGCTGCTCACGTTTTCCGCCTGCAACTCGAAGTAGTCCGGCGCGTCACCTGCGGCACGCGCATCCGCTTCGGACGCGCGTACGAGGTCAACAAGTGCGGAACCTTCGACAACAGATGCCGAACGCACGCCGAATGACTTGCCGATGATGCTGATGACGGAAATATCACGGTCGACCGTCGAGCCATTCGTCGTGAGCGTGTTGTTTGCAAATCGTAAGTTGACGGCAGACGTTTCACTCGCGAAAACGATCGCCGCGTCGGCTTGTGAAAGTGCAAGGGCACGTTCGACGAGCTCGTGACCAGCGACGGGGTGGCTCACTATCCACCTTCCTCGTTTGTATTGAGAACATTGACATTGCGAAAAAGCGTACTGGGGCAGCCGTGGCTGACTGCAGCAACCTGTTCCGGTTGTGCCTTGCCACAATTGAAAGCGCCACCGAGCACATAAGTTTCGGGCCCACCGACCATGTCGAGCGAACGCCAGAAGTCCGTCGTTGTTGCTTGATAAGCAACATCTTTTAGCTGACCGGCGAGCATTCCATTCTTGATCGCAAAAAACCGCTGCCCGGTGAGCTGAAAATTGTAACGTTGCATGTCGATCGACCAACCCTTGTCGCCGACGACATAGATGCCATTGTCGACATTGCGGATCAGACCTTCAGTGGATGGACCGTGTGCATCAGGCTGCAACGAAACGTTGGGCATACGCTGAAGGGGAACGTGAAGCGGTGAATCGGCAAACGCGCAACCGTTCGATCGGTCGACGCCAAGTACCGAGCGCTGTTGCGCGGCCATGCGGCGGTCGAGTTGGTAGCCGGTGAGAATGCCGTCTTTCACGATGTCCCACTGCGTTGGTTCCACGCCGTCGTCGTCGAATCCGATCGTCGACAGGCCGTGTTCTACTGAGCGATCGCCGGTGACGTGCATATGTTGCGATCCGTATTGCAACGTGTTGAGGTTGTCGAGCGTTGCGAATGACGTGCCGGCGTATCCGGCTTCGTAGCCGAGCACCCGGTCGAGTTCGGTTGCGTGGCCAATCGTCTCGTGGATGGTAAGCCACATGTTGCTCGGATCGATGACGAGGTCATATCTTCCTGCTTCGACTGTAGGCG
>JBBSGY010000032.1:0-10895 GCA_038253645.1 Acidimicrobiales bacterium | reverse complement strand
TTTCTCCACTTATTCATCATGGAATGATCATTATCCGCTTCCTGTGGTTCGGCAAACTCCCCGACCGAACAGGGAGTCGGCCAACTGTAGTGAGACTCCCTGTGTGCCGTCTCGTGGCCCCGTGGCCTCCGGCAACGGGCGTGCCCGCCTGAGAACCTGTATCGGTGGCTCGGGGGAGTCCAGAGGCCGGAATAGGGCCCTCGGCGGCATTACTTCGCACGTTCCCGGCACGCCGCGGCGACACTTCCTGCCCGTGCCCCGCCATCCCGTGGCAGAGTCTTGCTCGATATGAGTAACCGCCAAACCCGGCGCGGCACAGGCCGGCCAGAAATAGATCAGAAGATCGTCGATCTGCTCGACGATCTCGAAGTGCGAACCGATCGCGATCAATTGTTCGAGATCGTCGCCACCTCCTTGCAGCTCGCAACCGACCGTGCCGATCGACTTGATCTCAAAATCACAAATGCGGCTCTTCGCGAGATGCGACACGCATTCAATCTCTTCTCGCCGTTTAAAGACGTGCCAAAGGTGACGATGTTCGGATCCGCACGCACACTGCCGGCGGACCCGCTCTACGAGCTGGCAAAGTCCACAGCCAATACTTTGGCGAAACAGGGCTGGATGGTCATCACCGGTGCAGGGCCCGGCATCATGGCGGCGGGCCTCGAGGGCGCGGGCCGTGAAATGGCCATCGGCATCAACATCCGCCTGCCGTTCGAGCCGACGGCAAACGAGTTCATCGCGATGGATCCGAAACTCGTTACCATGAAGTACTTCTTCACTCGTAAGTTGATGCTCATCAAGGAGTCGGATGGCTTCGTCGTGTTGCCCGGAGGATACGGCACGCTCGATGAGCTGTTCGAACTGTTGACGCTGATATCCAGGGGCAAGGCCGAGCCCACGCCGATCGTGCTACTTGACGTTCCCGGAAGCCGTTTTTGGCCCGCGTGGAAAGAGTTCAACGACGAAGTGAAGCTGCGCGGTCTCATTTCTTTCGACGACGACCTGTTGTTCAAGATTAGTGACTCCGCCGAAGAGACTGCAGCTGAAGTCTTGGGTTTCTACCGCAACTATCACTCCCGCAGGTTCGTAAACGGCAAACTCGTCATGCGCTTGCGCGCTGCGCCGACTGCCGACGAAATCGAACAACTAGCCGTTGATTTTGCCGACGTGTGCCAGTCGGGAACCATTACTGCCGCTGAAGCATCGTCGGCGGAAATTTCCGATGACGACGAACTTGACAAGGCGCGTATCGTCTTTGATTTCGACCGGATGCACCATGGTCGCTTGCGTCAGCTGATCAATGCCGTCAACGCGCTTGCCAGTGCACCGTCAGACACTCCCCCGGCCCGGCACTACCAAGAGCCACAGGCATAAGAACTGATTACTTGTCCCACTTCCACATCGGATTGAAAATTCCGGGAAGGTTGCCGAGAATTCCCACAGCGATGATCGACTTCGGGTAACCGTTCTTCCAGATGTAGATCCAGTGAGCGGAAAGCCAGAGGCCGAGCGCAACCGCGAGCATTGTTGCGGTTGTGGAGGTAGGTGGAGGATTACTCTGATGAGCATTCCATAGGGTAAGTAACGTCAATAGAAGCGAAGCAATTCGCAGCAACAGCGATCCGAATGCCCAAAGGAAGAAAATCACCACGACGACTTTTATGACGGTGAAGTTGTCGACGCCCGGGATCGCCGTCCAGTTGAGTGCAAGCGCTAGGAGGATCCAGGCCGCAACACCGCCGAACATCCACACACTGAACCCGTGCCACGAGTATCCGATGAACTCGAGCAAGCGATAACGCCTGAGTGCCGGAAAATCAGCGTTGTCATGCATGCCTGGAGGCGGTTCGCGATCGGTCCGAGCGGTCGCGTGATCGTCGTGCCAGGCGCTGTCAT
Organism: Acidimicrobiales bacterium; assembly: GCA_038253645.1. Lineage (GTDB taxonomy): Bacteria > Actinomycetota > Acidimicrobiia > Acidimicrobiales > JBBSGY01 > JBBSGY01. The sequence continues at coordinate 8,996 of JBBSGY010000032.1, read as the reverse complement.
TCCGCGCGTTGTCGTTCCACAGGTTGTCGTTCCAATCGGCTTGCGTCCATTGTCCTGTTGGCTGTGCCTCTTCATAGGCGTAGCCGGGTCCCGGTTGTGCGGTATAGGTCGACGTGCGTGCAAACCCATGGCTGGCGTCGTACGACTCCCGCCTCGACGGGCTGTTGAGCGTGTCATAGGCCTGCTCGATAAGACGGAACAGCGCCGGGTTTCCACCTTTGTCCGGGTGAATCCGCAGTGCCTCTTGTCGGAACGCGCTCTTGATGTCGGCCTCAGAGGCCGACGGTTCGACTCCTAGGAGCTCGTAGTAGCTCGGCTCCGTCATTGGGCCCATCGTATTGCCATCCGAAGAGCTAACGGTTACTAGCTTTAGCTAGGCTCCAGCCGCCCGGCGCAGTCAAACAGGAGATCGTATGTCGATGGTTTCGCGGTTCCGCTCCAATGCCCGATGGGGTCCATCAATGGTCATTTTTCTACTGATGGCGGCCACTCTGGGAGTCATCTCCGCACCGGCGTCGTCGGCTGCGAGCGGACCCATTCGGGTAAACGCCGGCGGCGCCGCGCAGACCGTCAATGGCGTGAACTGGACCGGATGTACCGCAGTCTCGGCCTGCGGCGGCTGGGTGTCGGGCGGGTCGCCGAACGCACCGACGATCACCAGCACCATCGCGGGTTACACCGCCGACACCAACGAGGCAATCCACCAAACCGAGTGGACCGGGCGCCAGGGCGGTGGTTCCAACAAGGCGGCCTTCACGTACACGTTCCCCGTGCAGTCCGGACAGTACGATGTACGCCTGCATTTCACCGAGCTCACCAAGACGGCGCCCGGCGCTCGAACCTTCAACGTCAAGGTGAACGACAGTAGCTTCCTCACCAACTTCGACATCTACAACCAGGCGGGCGGCTCGTACAAGTCGATCGTGCAGTCGACCCGCGTGAACGACGTGAACGGAAAGATCACCGTCGCGTTTGTGGCCAACATCGACAAGGCGAAGGTAGACGCTCTGGAAGTCCTGCCGGTGCTGCCCGCCACTACCACCACAGCGTCGACCACGACCACGTCGACGACTATCACTTCGTCGACCACGTCGACGACCCCGTCGTCCACCACGACTACCGCGCCGCCGGCGCTGGGGACCACGATCAACTGGACATCGATCGCATCGAGCCCATACCCCTTCGTGGAGACAGCAGGCGCACGCATCGAGCGCAACCTGTATGTGTTCGGTGGTTATCAAAGCTCGAACTGGACTCAACCGGCGACCAAGGCGTCGGTCTACAACCTGGATACCAATAGCTGGGCGTCGATTGCTCCGGTTCCTCGTGGTATTACCCATGCCGGACGAGCCGTTGGTGGACATACCATCTACTTGGTCGGTGGCGTTGTGGCTGAGGGAACCGGTGAGATCTATGGAACTACCGAGGTGTGGACTTACAACGTCGACACCAACCTGTGGACTTCATTCGTGCCTCTCCCTGAGGCCCGAGGTTCCGGCGCTGCTGTCGTCACCGGCCGCATGCTGCACTTCTTCGGTGGTGTCGATCTGAATAAGAGCCCGAAGTCCGAGCATTGGGTGCTCGACCTCGATAACCCGTCAGCGGGCTGGGTTGCCTCTACGCCTTTTCCCGGTGGTCTCTCGCACTTTGCTGCTCTCGCGATCGGCTCGTCGATCTACACCTTTGGTGGGGAGACGGGATGGGACAGCGCGGCCGTTGCGCAAAATGTCGTGTACAAGTTTGATCTCGCATCGGGACAATGGACTCAGCTGCACAACATGATCCAAGCCCTCTCGCACGTTGAGGAGTCAACAGCGCTTGTCGGTGGACAGGTCTGGGTCTTCGACGGACAAACTAAGCCGCCATCGGGCGTCAATACGATTTACGTCTACGACATCGCAGGCGACACCTGGGTGAAGTCGTCGAGCACGGTGCCGGCTTGGGACTTTGCCTCCGTGGCGGTGGCAGATGGCGCAACCATTTATCACGTCGGCGGCAACATCGATGTGCCCTCGGCCTGGAAGGGCACCATCAACCCGCGCTAGCTAGATGTCGTCTGAATCGGGGGGCATTGCGGCGAGCAATCCAGCTGCCTTCTTGACCGCTCTACGCGCTCGAGTGATCCGGCGTTCGTCACCGGCAGCGCTGGAATCGCCTTCGATCGACTCGCGAAGCTTGGAGATCGCCAAGTCGGATAGCTCCTCGTCTATTGCCTCCAGGCGACGAATCACCTCCTGAAAATCGGCGGGCATTCAGGCTCCTAGTTCGCAGGGGGTGTGCCGAAGCCGTTGACGATGTCTTCGTCCTCAGATGCCCGGCACCAGGAGGCGTGATCGTCTTCCGGTTCCGCTGCACACTCGGCGCAAGGCTCGGTGTTTGCATCGGGAGCACGCTTGAGGGCGCGTGCTTCCTCAAACCGGCGGTGACGACCCTTCTTCACGCGGCTCCCCTGGGCTCGAAACGGACAAGACAGGGAAGCATATAGCTAGTCAGAACCCCAATCCGCCTATTCGCCCAGATTCCTGGTTTACTCCACCCATCAAGGAACTGTGTGCGCAAAGGTGCCGCAAGGGGGACCTTTGCGCACACAGTTCGGGGGTAGGGGTGGGGGTACTGGGATGTCAGCCGCCGTAGTTCATTCGTGTGTCTTCCATTCTGAGAGTTTCGGACGTCTCGGGGCCTTGGAAGGCGGCGTCGACGACATCGCCGATGAAGAGCGTGTGGTCACCTGTATTGAAGGCTTGTGAGACCCGGCAGTCAATGAAGGCCTGGGCTTGGGTAAGAATCGGGGATCCGGTTTTGCCGATCCTGTATGCAAATCCATTGAGCGCCATTGCCTCTTTGTCGACCGCTACCGGTTTGACGAACTTGCGTACGATCGCGCGATCTTCACGAGTCAGGATGTTCAGCACAAACACGCCGCCCTCGCTGATGAGTTGGTGCGTGTAAGCGTCCCTCGCCACCGCGATGCCGATGCGTTTGGGATCTATGGACACTTGCATCGCGAGGTTCATGGTCATGGCGTTGAGTCGCTCGTCCGCCGCGCTGCCAACGACGTATAGGCCGCTCGGCATCGACCACAGCACTCGCCGTCGCAGCCGGTCATAGTCCTCGAGCGGTTCGGTCATGCGCGCAGTGTTGCCCCGTGTTCTGACTCGACTGCCGCGATTGCCGCCCTTCGTGTCGCAGCGATCTCTTCCTCGCCCAGCGTGCGATCGCGTGCGGCAATCCGCAGGCGAAAGGCAAGGCTTCGTGCATTTGCATCAAGCTTGCCACCGCGAAACACGTCGAACAGCGTGACGTCTTCGCACAACTCACCAAGTGCCTTCATGAGTGTGATGAACACAGTCTCTGCCGTGATGTTGTTTTCCACAACGATCGCCAGATCGAACTCAGCCGATGGATAACGACTTACCGGAATCATCTGCGGCGTCACTTCGATTGTTTCGACAACTCTGGCGAGGTCGACTTCGACCCATCCGACTCGACCTTCGATCCCGTAGCGAGCGAGCACATCGGGGTCGATCTCGCCGATGACACCAGTCTCGCCGCTGATCGCGGCAGTGCGTGTCGGGTGGAGTCCTTCGCTTTGAGACGGCATTAGGTTCAGGCTTCTGACGCCTAGCGAAAATGCGAGATCGCGCGCGAGATATGCGGCTGACATCGCGTCGCTTGTCGTGTCGAGAATAGCGATCGCGAGCATCTCTCGCTCGTCGGGCAGCGTTTGGCCGGCCGGCGGTTGATGGAACACATGGCCGATTTCGAACAGCTTGACCACGTTGTTGCGCCGCGAAGCGTTGTAAGCGAGCGCCCGCAACATACCCGGCAACATGGAGGTGCGAAGCAGCGAGTCTTCTTGAGTCATCGGGTTGGCGACCCGCACGGGTTGCTCAATCAATCCGCTTTTCGTGAAGTCATCCGGGCCGAGCATCGACGCAGTCCACGATTCGGAAAGTCCGCGACCGGCGAGTGCGGCCTTTATGCGACGTCGTTGTTGTTGGTAGCGGGTGAGACGAGCAGCGCTCGGCGATGTCGGAACGCGCCGTTCGATGTTGTCGTACCCGTGTATACGCGCTACTTCCTCGATGACATCGATTTCTCGCTCGACATCCGGACGGAAAGACGGCACAACAACTGACTCATTTCCGGCGTCGAAGCCGATACGAGTCAAATACCCATTTATCTGCTCAGAGGTGAGTTCGGTTCCAAGGATCGCGTTGACGCGTTTGGTCCGCAGCGGCAACTTCTCGGCCGGTGACGGCCAAGGTGCCGAATGGTCTACGTCAATGATTCCGCTCGCAATGCTCAGGTTTGGGCTGGTCTGTTGAAGGAGTTCGACAATTCGGTTCTGTGCGCGCGTGAGGCAGCGGCGATCCACACGACGTTCGAATCGCGCGGACGCATCCGTACGAAGCGCTAGTTGGCGCGACGTCTTGTTGATCGAGTACGGCTCCCACACGGCGGCTTCGATCAAAACATCGGTAGTCGACTCGCCGATCTCCGAAGATGCACCACCCATGATTCCAGCCACAGAGACAACCCTGTCGCTCGTGTCGGCGATGACGCCGGCACCGGTCGGGAGCTTGCGCTGACTTCCATCCAACGTTTCGATGACTTCGCCTTCGCGGGAAGTGCGGACAATCAGCCCATTGCCATCGAGCCGCGCCAGGTCGTAAGGGTGCGATGGCTGCCCGAGCTCGAGCATCACATAGTTGGATGCGTCAACGACGTTGTTGATCGGCCGCATGCCCGCCAGCGTTAATCGGCGTGACACGAGGTCGGGTGACGGGCCGACTTCGATACCGGTGATCACGCGAGCTGTGAAGCGCGGACACAGCGCAGTGTCTTTTACTTCGATTTTCGCCAGCGGATCGATTTCAGGGCGGGTCTCGTTGACCTGTGGTTCGGGGATCGAGAACGGCAGTGCGAGCTTGCCCGCGATATCGCGCGCGATGCCCGCGACGCACATCGCATCGGGACGGTTGGTCTCGATCTCGAGATCGAACACCGTGTCGCTCTCGATACCCATTGCCGTGGCGAAGTCAGCACCCAGTTCGAGGTCGTTCGGCAACACCATGATTTCCTTTGGGCCGTCGGCAGGGAGGCCGACCTCCTCGCTCGAACAAATCATTCCGTTCGACCACTCACCGCGCATCTTGCGGCGCTCAATGGTCATGCCGTTCGGAAGAGTCGCTCCGACCTTGATAACCGGAACGAGTTGACCGGCCGCGAGGTTGACGCCGGCGCACGCAATCTGAACCGTCTCGCCGTCACCAAGGTCCACGTCTGCAAGCCGAACAAGATCGGCATTCGGATGCGCCCGTACGTCGAGGACACGTGCGACAACGACGCCATCGAGTCCTTTGCCGACATGTTCGACGCCCTCGACAACCAGACCGAGCGAGTTGAAGACGTCGGCGAGCGCGTCGGGGTCATCATCGACCGGAGTGAAATCACGTAGCCAAGAAAGAGGAACCTTCATCAAAGCGCCTTAGAACTGGGAAAGGAAACGAACGTCGTTGTCGAGCATCACGCGCATATCGTCGATATCGTGTCGCAACTGCGCACAGCGCTCGATACCGAAACCGAATGCGAAACCGCTGTACTCCTCTGGGTCAATGCCACACGCGGCGAGCACATTGGGGTCGACCATTCCGCAACCGCCGAGTTCGATCCAGCCGGTTTTGGAACATGTGCGGCAACCATCGCCGCGACAGAAGAAACAAATAACCTCGAACTCAGCTGACGGTTCGGTGAACGGGAAGAAGCCCGGGCGCAGGCGCGCCGTAATTCCGGGACCGAAATAGGCCTGTGTAAACGTGTCGATGCAGCCGGCGAGATCGCCGAAAGTGATGTCGCGATCGATAACCAGACCTTCGATTTGGTTGAAGACCGCGAGGTGACGCGCGTCAGGCGTTTCGCGCCGGTAACACTGCCCGGGCATCACCGAATAGATCGGAGGCTCTTGCGATTCCATCACGCGAACCTGCACGGGTGATGTGTGTGTACGCAACAGCACCGACTCGGGCTCGCCCAGTTCGATGTGGAACGTGTCCCACGAGCTGCGCGCCGGGTGACCGGGAGGGAAGTTGAGCGCTTCGAAGTTGTGCCAGTCGTCCTCCACTTCGGGACCTTCGGTGACCGAGAAACCCATTCCCAGGAAAACGTCTTCGAGCTCTTGGCGGGTCTGCGTAATGAGATGAAGATGACCGGCGTTCGGAGCACCAAGCATCTCGGTGAGATCGAGTCTCTCCGCTTCGAGCTGCGCCACCCGGGCGGAGGATTCGAGAGTCGACCGACGTGACTTGGCAGCTTCTTGTAGCGCGGCGCGGACCGCGTTGAGCGAAGCGCCGACGGTTTTGCGTTCAACGTCGCCGAGCCCGCCGATTGTGCGGCTGATTTCGCCGAGGCGACCTTGTTTGGAAAACGCTTCGCGCTCGACTTCGGCGAGCGCGTCGAGGTCAGAAGCTGCGTCGAACGCCGCAATGAGTTCGGATTGAATCGTGTCGAGATCTGTCAACATATGGTTTCGGCTAACTGGTTTCGGCTAACTGGTTTCGGCTAACTGGTTTCGGCTAACTGGCGTGAGGTGTGGTCTGCATTATTGGTTGCGACCGGGCTTCGACAGGTGCCGGCCGCTCAGGAAGCGTAAACCGAAAGGTCGTGCCTTCGTTCACACGCGAAGTCGCCATCATCTCCCCGCCATGAGCCTCAATGAGTCCACGGCTGATCCAAAGGCCCAAGCCGGTTCCAGACGGGCGCCCTTCCTTGGAGTGGAAGAACTGCTGAAACAACCTCGGCATGTCGGCCTCCGGGATACCCGGACCTATGTCGGAGACGGCAATTTGAGCGATGCCGCCATCAAAGGACCCGCGAATCTCGATGCCTTTGGGCGATGCGTACTTGCAGGCATTCTCGACGAGGTTGGTGATGACCTGATCGAGCTTGTCGGGATCCGCATCGACCCGGGGAAATTCGCTTGGAAACTCGAGGTGCACCTCGAGGTCAGGCCATGTCATTTCGACCTTGGCCAAAACATCGCGCGCAACATCGCGAACGTCGAGATCGACACGATTGAGCTGCACGCGTCCCGATTCGATGCGCGTGATGTCGAGCAGCTCTCCGATCATGCGGCTGATGCGGCGTGCATCGCGGTCGATCTGCTGAAGCATTTGGTGCCGGTCAGCGTCTTCGATGTCGTCCCAGCGTTTCAACAAGAGGCTCGTGAACCCGCGCACCGAAGTTAGCGGTGAACGCAGCTCGTGCGAAACCGCCGACACGATGCGCACGCCCGAGCGCGGCCGGCGCGGCCCGCGGTGGCGCGGACGCAACAACAAGGTTGCGCCGGTCAACTCGCCGAACTCGTCGCGGTTATATCCCCCATCGACCAAGACCTCCACCTCGGTGCCGTCTGCGCGACGAATTAGAACTTCTTGTTCGTTGAAGCGGTTGACGCCGCGTAAGCGCACTGAAGGGTGCCACGTGTTTGCCAAGAGATCTTCGCCTGTGATGCGGCGCGGTCGAAATGCTTCGACGATCGTCTTTCCTATCAGTTCGGACGTGGGAGAGCCGGCGAGCTGACATGCGGACTCATTTGCTGACACAAGCGTGCGGTCGCGGTTGATTACCACGACCGCGACAGGCAAATCTTCGACCCTCACACTCATCCTCACACCGCCCCCCTGGTGCACAACACTAACTGTGGTGTTCTACACGCAAAGGGCGCGCGCATGTCTGATTTACCGAACACCAGCTGAATACGCTCGTTGCCTCGCAGCTAATTGGCCGGGCCTGCTCGTTGCCTCGCAGCCTCAAACGCGAGGATGGTCATCGCCATCCCGACGTTGAGGGACTCGCTATGTCCATGAATAGGGATGGAGATCCGCATATCAAAAGTTTCGTGCAAGCCGGCCGGGAGTCCGTTGGCTTCATTTCCCAAAACGACGGCGACCTTCTCTCGGAAATCTACGAGGTCGTATCGCTCGCCACCGTTGACTGTGGTCCCGAGCAATCGAAATCCTTCTGAGCGAAGAGATTCGATGACAACTGCAACTTCTGCGTTTCGTACCACAGGCAGGTGAAAGATCGACCCGGCGGATGACCGAACCGTCTTGTGGTTGTAGACGTCGACTGAACCTTTGCAGAAAACAACTGCCCCACCCCCGGCCGCCTCGACGCTCCGAAGAATGGTTCCCGCGTTGCCCGGATCCCGAACATCGACGAGCACGGCGACAGTGTTTGCGGTCTTAACAGTGTCGAGCGAAACGTCACACATCGAAACAATGGCGGCGACGGGTTGAGGAGTGACGGTTTCGGCGACCCGCTCCATCACGCCGGTCTCGAGATAGTGAACCCGGTGACCGGCTTTCCGAGCATGTTCCGCAGCCGGAACGGGCGGGCCGGAGGCAACGTATACGGATTCGATTTCCGCGCCCGATGCGAGCGCCTCTTCGAGAAGCTTCGTGCCTTCGATTACGAACACCGACTCGGTCTCACGCATCGACGACTGCCTGAGCAGCCGCCGAAGACGCTGAACTTTTTTGTGTTTGTAACCGAGGTTGTTAACGGCCACTCACGCGATAACTACACTCACGCGACACCTAGGAGGCAACGTCAGTTGCAACTGCGGTGCGCGCAGTCTCAACCAACTTTGCAAATGTTTCCGCGTCGCTGACCGCTATCTCAGCGAGAACTTTACGGTCGAGTTCGATACCCGCATTGTGTAGTCCGTTGATGAAACGGCTGTAGCTCATGTTGTTCTCACGGCACGCGGCATTGATGCGCTGGATCCAGAGCCGGCGAAAGTCGCCCTTGCGTGCGCGACGGTCACGAAACGCGTACGCGCCCGCATGCATAACTGCTTCGTTCGCGGCGCGGAACGTACGGCTTTTGTTGCCGTAATAACCCTTGGCTTGCTTCAGAACTGCACGGTGGTGCTTTCTACCGTGTACGGCGCGCTTGACTCTGGCCATTGCACGCTCCTTTCAGGATGGGGG
>JBBSGY010000031.1:0-11126 GCA_038253645.1 Acidimicrobiales bacterium | reverse complement strand
TTTCTCAAAGGCGAGAGAGGCTCTGTTCAGGTGGCAGCTATCGGAGTTGCAACGGCCGACGCTCTTCACGCAATCGGGATTGAAGTCGACTTAATCCCTGAGCATTACGTCGCCGAGTCGCTGGTTGACGCATTTCCGGACGGTAAGGGCAAGGTTCTGCTTCCGAATGTCGCGGGTGCGCGCAACATTTTGCCCGAGGGCCTTCGTGCGAAGGGCTGGCAGGTTGATGTCATCACTGCTTACACAACCGTCGCTGCCAAGCCGACACCCGCCGCTGCGGAAGAGCTCGCCAGGGCAGACGTCATCACCTTTACGTCCTCGTCGACGGTCGAGAACTTCATCGACGCGTACGGACTCACACACGTTCCACCGCTTGTAGCTTGCATCGGTCCTGTTACGGCTACGACCGCCGGCGCGCTCGGTCTCAAAGTGAATGCAGTGGCTGCGCAGCACACGATTCCCGGCTTGATCCGGGCGCTTTCGAGTTTATGAGCCACCGGCACTAACCTGTCGGCTGATGTTTCCTGATCGCCGGCTCCGCCGGCTCCGCCGCACCCCAGCGTTTCGCCGCCTGGTCGAAGAGACGCAACTCCGCCCGGACGACCTCATCGCACCTATGTTCGTGCGGGAGGGAATTGATGATTTCCGCCCGATTGCTTCTATGCCGGGCGTTGTGCAGCACACTGTTGCGTCCCTGATCAAAGAGGCGCATGAACTTGCGGACCTTGGCGTGCCTGCGCTCATGCTCTTCGGTGTTCCGGAGCACAAAGACGCAATCGGGTCAGAAGCCTGGAATCCCGACGGCATCGCGCAGCTGGCACTCAACGAGTTGCGTAGTTCCCTTGGTGATCGCATGGTGTTGATTGCTGACTTGTGTCTCGATGAATACACCGATCACGGACACTGCGGAATCGTGAACGAAAACGGCGAAGTCGAAAACGATTCGACGCTTGAGCTCTATCAACAGGTTGCAATCGCGCAGGCAACGGCGGGTGCTCACATGGTGGGTCCGTCCGGGATGATGGACGGTCAGGTCGCAGCGATTCGTGGTGCGCTCGATCACGAGGGTTTCGATGAAATTCCGATCCTTGCGTACTCGGCGAAGTTCGCAAGCGCGCTCTACGGTCCTTTTCGCGATGCAGTCGAAGTAGAAATTGCCGGCGGCGGAAACCGCAAGGCCTATCAACAGAACCCGGCAAACAGGCGCGAGGCACTGGCGGAGGTTGCACTCGATGTTGCCGAGGGCGCCGACATCGTGATGGTGAAACCTGCGCTTGCCTTTCTCGATGTGATTGCTGCGGTAAATGAGACGGTTGATTTGCCTGTCGCGGCCTATCACGTCAGTGGTGAATACGCGATGGTCAAGGCTGCTGCCGCAAACGGCTGGATCGATGGTGACGCGGTCATGTTCGAGCAGCTCACTTCGATCAAGCGTGCCGGCGCAGACATGATTCTCACCTACGCAGCCAAAGACACAGCACAATCGCTCAATGGATAATTCCGAACTTTTCAGGCGCGCGCAGCAGGTGATTCCGGGCGGAGTCAACTCGCCGGTTCGTGCGTTCAATTCCGTCGGCGGCACCCCCTATTTCGTTGAACGTGCTCAAGGCGCGTACGTGTGGGACGTCGAAGGCACTCGTTATCTCGACTACGTGCAGTCATGGGGCGCGTCTATCGTCGGTCACGCCCACCCCCACGTCATCGACGCAATAACGAGCGCTGCTCAGAACGGAACGAGTTACGGAGCGCCAACTGAGCGCGAGGTATTGCTCGCAGAGGAGATCGCGAGTCGCGTCGACGGTTGTGAAATGGTTCGGCTCGTTTCGAGCGGCACAGAAGCAACAATGAGCGCGATCCGGCTCGCACGTGGTTTCACGGGACGCGACCGCGTAGTCAAGTTCGACGGGTGCTATCACGGGCACAGTGACGGTTTGCTCGCTGGTGGCGGGAGCGGGGTCGCAACGCTCGGCCTGGTCGGCTCGGCGGGCGTGCCCGAGTCGTCGGTAGCGACGACGATTGTTGCTCCATACAACGTCGTCCCCGAGATCGACGAGCAGGTTGCGTGTGTAATCGTCGAGCCGGTCGCCGCAAATATGGGCCTCGTGACGCCGTTACCCGGTTTTCTCGAAGGCTTACGTGCTGCATGCGACAACGCGGGCGCAATACTGATCTTCGATGAGGTCATCACCGGCTTTCGGGTTGCACACGGCGGGGCGTCGACGCTCATGGGTGTGCGCCCGGATCTGTGGTGCTTCGGCAAAGTGATCGGCGGAGGGCTCCCCGTCGGTGCATTCGGCGGGCGCAGCGAAATCATGCAGCAGCTCGCACCACTTGGGCCGGTTTACCAAGCAGGGACTCTTTCAGGAAACCCATTGGCGACAGCAGCCGGACTTGCGGTACTCGAACTACTTGACGACGCGGCGTACAAGGAACTCAATGACCGTTCGCGATCACTCGTTGAGGCGTTTGGCACTGCGATCAAAGAAATTGGTGTCGAGGCGCAGGTCGTACAAGCCGGACCGCTCGTCGGCTTTTTCTTTGGCTCAGAGCCAGTGCGCGACCATGACGGCGCAAAACGTGCAGCAGCTTTCCAGAAGTATCCAAAGTTCTTCCACGCGATGCTCGATCGCAAGGTGGCATTTCCGCCGAGCGCTTACGAAGTGTTCTTCCCTGGTCTTGCACACACCGACGATGACATTGCTATGACAGCGAGCGCATTCGAGGAGTCGCTCAGACTGGTTTGACGTTCGGTGATGAAGCCATTTCGGTTACCGCTGCGTCGAGCCCGATTGTCTCGAGGTACTCATGACTCGGAAGTGACCCGGTTTCCCATGGCGATGACGCCGGGTCAAGGAAGTTAGTCACCTGTTCCGCTACGTAGACCGCATGCGCACTGGTGAGCGTAGGTGAGACGAGCGTGTACGCGTCGTGGCTGTGCAACACACTCTGCACGAGTGAATTCGGCAAACCCCAGAGGTCGAGTATGTAAGCGCCTAACCATGCATGTGATGAGCCGAACACGTCGGCCTCTTCGGCGTCTGATTCGCAGAGTTCGACGAATTTGTCCGGCAACGTAGACATGATTGCGAGCAGGCCGATGTCGTGCATCATTCCGGCAGCGAATGCTTCGTGCATCCGCGGACCGCGCGCCATGAGCGAGCGCGCGAGGTTGGCGACGATGAGCGAATGGGAATGCAGATCGTTCATCATTTGCGCGAGCTCCGCGTTGGGTGCCGCAAACGCACGCATGAGCTCAACCGCAGTCAATAGATTTCGAACGGTGTCCAGGCCGAGATATGCAATGGCCCCCCGCACGTCGGTCAAACTCTGATTGAGTCCGAAGAAAGATGAGTTGACCAGAGCAAGCAGCTTCGCGGTCATTGCCGTGTCTGCCTCGACGACCGAAGCGACGTCGTCGATGACGGCGTCCTTCCTTGCGAGAATGTCATTGAGCGCCATCACCGCTACCGGCGGGCTCGGCAAGACGTCGATCGCTGCGATGAGCCTTTGCAGTCCTGGATCCGCAAGCTCGATAAGGGGCCGGTGCTCGTCTTCGTTCTCAATTGCCATAAGTAGCCGCCCGATCCTGTCGGAGTCCTATTCCATCGGCGCATGAAGGAAATAACTTGAGCATCCGCCGCGTAGCGCATTCTGGTCCCGCGGGCCCGGCCGCGCTTGCCCAACCGTCTTTCCCCAGGTCGGGGCCCTTACTTCGACGGAACGACCCGAACGATTGTGGCGACGGCTTTGTACGCGGCTTCTGCCGGGCCTAACTCGTCGGGCCGGAGCATGTTCGACATGATCCGCAGGATCCAGTCCATCAGCGTACGACTGTGCATCCCGGTGCCGACGAGTGCCCGCATTATTTCAGGACGTCCGATGATGCGAACGAACAGCCGAGCAACTTTGTAATAGAGCCCGTATTGGGCGTGCAGACGCTCCGGGTATTTTTGTAGGGCGAGCCCGTTGTCGGTATCGAGTGCTTCAGCGACGCATTCCGCCGCTATTCGCCCGGTTTCGTATGCGTAAGCAATGCCTTCGCCGTTGAACGGGTTGATCGAGGCCGCCGCATCGCCCGTAATGAGAAACGTGGGGCTGGCACTTGGCTGTACGGAAAAGCCCATCGGCAAGCGGCCTCCCGTTGCGGGCCCGCAAGATGATTCGGGTGAGATCTCCCACGACTCAGGTGAGGTTTCGACAAACGCTTCCATCAACTGTGTCGTGTTCACCGAGCGCCACTGGTTGAATGTCGAAAGCAGACCCACGCCTACGTTCACGCGTCCATCACCGACCGGGAAGATCCACCCGTAACCGGGCAACACGTTGTTGGACTTGTCCCGGACGTCGAGATGACTCTCGATCCAACTTTCGTCGTGACGTGGTGAGTTGAAGTAGCCGCGGATCGCCATGCCTTGGGGAAGGTCGCGATCGCGACCCGTTCCAATCGCACGACCGAAGCGACTATTGGCGCCGTCGGCAACGATGACATAACGGCCGTGTACTGCAATTGTGTCTCCGCCATTGGTTTTACCGTCGGGCCCTCGTTTGCGCTTCACGTTGGCTCCGCGCAAAAAGCCGTCGACGTACACGGGTTCGGTTGCTTCGCATTCCTGCCACACGGTCGCGCCGGCTTTTTCGGCGCGTTCGGCAACCATCTGGTCGAGGTCGTGACGCGTGACGACGTATCCGTAGCGGCCGAAGTCAGGGTGGTCGGGCCATTCCAGTTCGAGCGTCTTGCCGAACGCGATCGAACGCAATCCCTCGAACCGGTGATGCCGGCTCAAAGCACCCCCGAGGCCCATGTCTTCGAGCTGCCTTACCGAGCGAGGTGTGAGACCGTCTCCACACGTCTTCTCGCGGGGAAAGCGCTTCTTTTCGATAACCAGTACGTCGTGGCCGGCTTCGGCCAGCCAGAAGGCAGCAGCAGCGCCTGAGGGCCCGCCGCCGATGATTACCACGTCGTGCTGTTCGTCTGTCACCCCGACAGCGTAATTCCGAATACGATCCGCCACTTCAGGTGATCCACTTCAGGTGATCGAATGCGGGGTCGATAACCAGTCGGTGCAACTGCTGAGATCTCGGCGACCGGTCATTGGCACTGCTGTCGGATTTTTCGCTCTCGGCTGGAGCGTCGGCTGTTGGGTTGCCCGTCTACCGGCTCTCGCATCAGCCGCCGGAGTCGATCATTTCGGAATCAGCATGGCGCTTTTTGTGACAGCTGTGACCTCCATCGTGTGTGCGCCGATTGCGAAACGCGCTCCTGCCTTGCTTGGTGATAACCGTGCTGCTCCGCTTTGGATTGTTTGCATGTCAGCCGTCCTCGTAGGGCTGTCACTGATGAGCTCTTTCACTCAGTTCGTTCTGCTCATGGCCGCAGCGGGCTTGGCCGGCTGTGGACTGAACATCGCAGTCAATTGCGTTGCCGCGCACGTTGAACAACGCGCGGCTCGTTCTTTGATGCCGATGTTACATGGCTTCTTCAGTATCGGAATGTTTGCAGGTGCCGGGGCCGCGTTTGTTGCCGCTCGACTGCAGGTGTCGCTTTCATCAATGACGCTTTGCGCTGCAATCGACTTTCTATTCGCTGTCGCATTCATGGTGCTGATGAACCCGGAACGTAGCGTCACGCGTTTGCTTGCGTCTACAACCAGCCATGGTGGACCATTCGACCGCCGTCTTTTGCCGGTACTCGTGTTTTCGTTTTGTTCGAGCTTCGCGGAATGTGTAATTGCGGACTGGGCTTCGATTTTCCTGCGAGATGTTTTACATACAGCAGCGTCGACCGCCGTACTCGGTTTTGCTTCGTTCAGTTCGGCGATGGTCACAGGACGCCTCGCCGGGGGGCGAGTGCTCGACCGCTTCGGAGCGCATCGAGTAGTGGCCATTGGCGTCGGTACGGGCTCGATTGTGCTTACGGCGGGCTTGTTGACGAGCTCGCCGGTTTTGTCGGTGATTGCGTTCGGTGTGTTCGGTCTCGGCATCTCGGCTGCAAGCCCCAGTACGTACACGGCCGTTGCACGTGTTGGAAACGCGAGTGCCAACATCACACGCCTCGCAATGGTTTCCAGTGTCGGCTCAATTGTGGGTGCACCGGTGATCGGCCTGTTGTCCAGTCTGGGCGGTCTTCGAGTAGCGATGTTGGCAGCGTGCGGCGTCGCAGCTGTCGCCGCCTTGTTGGCGCGCACGTTGAATGTGTCAGACGACCAGGTCGATGAGCCGGCGCATGGCGACCTGCGGTTTCTTGACCAAGGCGGCTCGAAAGCCCGAGCTGTGTGCGCAAGCCCCCCGAAAACGTCGGCCTTGCGCACACAGCCCCAGGGTTAAGGCCAGGCGGCGCGCAAAGAGGTACTTGGGCGGGTAGCGTGCATCAACGGTGGCCGACTACCTTCCTCTCTTCATCCTGTTCGTCCTCGGCGTGGTCTTCGCGTGGGGGAGTTTCCTGGCATCAGGGCTCCTTGCACCGAAGCGTCCGACAGCGGCAAAGCTCGCACCATATGAGTGCGGAATCGTTCCTACGCGCGAGCCGGTGCAGCGTTTTCCGGTCCGCTTTTACCTGGTAGCGATGATCTTCATCATCTTCGACATCGAAATCATCTTTTTGTATCCGTGGGCGGTCCGATTCCATCAACTCGGCGCATTCGGCCTGGTCGAAATGATCGTCTTCACGCTGGCGGTCATCGTTTCGCTCGCATATCTGATCAGCAACGGAGCGCTCAATTGGGGACCGATTCGCAAGATGAACAATCCCTATGCATTCACCGAAGACACGATTCGTCGCAGTTCACGTCCTGCGCAGAAAGCTTCATAGATGGGTCTGGAAGCACTCAGCCACAACTTCGCGACGGCGCCACTCGAAGAGTTGGTGAAGTGGGCGCGTAAGTCATCTGTTTGGCCGGCTTCGTTCGGCCTCGCTTGTTGCGCGATGGAAATGATGAGCGCCGGCACCGCGAAGTTCGACCTCGCTCGCTTCGGGATGGAAGTGTTCCGCGCCTCGCCTCGCCAGGCCGATCTGATGATCGTTGCCGGTCGGGTGAGTCAGAAGATGGCCCCGGTTTTGCGCCAAGTCTATGACCAGATGATGGAACCCAAATGGGTCATCTCAATGGGCGTGTGTGCGAGTTCGGGCGGAATGTTCAACAACTACGCGATCGTGCAAGGCGTCGACCAGGTTGTTCCCGTCGACGTATATGCACCAGGTTGCCCTCCCGGTCCCGAGACATTGATGCACGCAATTATCACGCTGCACGAAGAGATCCTCACGGGCCACATAACAAAGCGTCGCGAAAAGACAGGAGCAGGTGCGGGCATCGTTCTCGACCACGCACCGAAGGAAGTTCCCGCTCCCGGCCACGCACAAGGCGGATTGCCGACAGTAAAGATCCATTCATGACAGCCCTTGTTGAAGACGATGTACGCCACGTGTCGCGCGAGGAATATCTCGACACGATTCACGAGCTCAATGACGAGGGTTACGCCGTTTGCATCGACGTTGCTGCCGTTGACTACCTGAGTGCGCAAGACCGTGCGCCGCTTCCGGTCGGTGTTGTGCCCGAGCGATTCGAGATCGTTGTGATGTTGTTGTCGCACGAAGCCCACCACCGTGTGCGCATCCGTGTGCAGGTTCCCGAGAGCGACCCTGTAATCCCGAGTCTCTTCGATTTCTATCCGGGTGTCGAGGCAATGGAGCGCGAAGTGTTCGACCTCATGGGCATTGTTGCCTCCGGCCACCCTGACCTCACACGCATCCTCATGCCGGAGGATTGGGAGGGCCATCCCTTGCGTAAGGACTATTCGCAAAACCGCATTCCGGTGCAGTTCAAATACCCAGAGGGCAAAGGCACGGCGCCAGATCGTGGCGAAGCCGCGTCGGGGAACGGTGTCCGATGAATACGTGGGCAGCTGATGAAACTTCCGAGGGCGCGCAGGAAATGTTCTCGCGCGATGAGAGCGGCGATCGCCAGCTCTTGCGGGAGCGCGGGGCAGTTCTTCGTCTCCCGGAGGGTGTCGATTTAAACCCCGACGACACCAACGTCGAATACACCGAAGACGAAACCATGATCATCAACATGGGCCCGCAGCACCCGTCGACCCACGGTGTGTTGCGTCTCATGATGGAGCTCGACGGTGAGACCGTGCTGCGCACGAAGCCGGTTGTCGGCTACTTGCACACCGGCATGGAAAAGACCGGCGAAGATCTGACATATGTGCAAGGCGGCACCAACGTTACGCGCATGGACTACCTGAGTCCGCTACACAACGAAGCCGTTTTTGCGATGGCAACCGAAGAGTTGCTCGGTGTCGAGCTTCCTGACCGCGCGATCTGGATTCGCATGCTCATGCTCGAGCTCAATCGCATTTCGTCGCACCTGTTGTTCATGGCGACCAACGGCATGGACGTCGGCGCAATTTCGATGATGCTCTTCGGATGGCGCGAGCGCGAGATTGTGCTTGCGTTCTTCGAGAAGACGACCGGTCTTCGCATGAACCACAACTACATCCGTCCCGGCGGTGTGGCTGCCGACCTGCCTTCGGGTTGGAAGCAAGACATCACCGAACTGTGCGACGCCATCGAGCCTCGCCTGGATGAATACGACACCTTGCTCACCGGTCAGCCGATTTTCTTGCAGCGCACCAAGGGCATTGGCGTGTTGAGTGCAGAAGCTGCAATTGCACTCAGCGCAACCGGCCCGGTTCTTCGAGCCAGTGGTGTCGACTGGGACCTGCGCAAAGACATGACCTACATGCACTACGACAAGGTCGAGTTCGACGTGATCACCGGCACCGAAGGTGATGTGTTCGATCGCTACAAGTGCCGCCTCGAAGAGATGCGCGAGTCAATTCGCATTTGTCGCCAGATCATCGACCTCATGCCCGCCGGCGACTATCGCGTACAAGACAAAAAGGTCACCCCGCCGCCGCGCCAACGCATCGACGAGTCGATGGAAGCGCTCATTCATCACTTCAAGTTGTTCACCGAAGGCTTCCGCGTGCCGGCAGGCGAGACATACGTCGCGATCGAGTCGCCCCGCGGCGAGCTCGGTTGCTATTTGGTGAGTGATGGCACCGCAAAGCCATACCGCATGCATATTCGCGGGCCGAGTTTCGTGAACCTGCAAACATTGCCGACGATGATGCAAGGCGGCTTCGTCGCGGATGCAATTGCAAACATCAGCTCCGTCGACCCCGTGATGGGCGAAGTCGACCGCTAACGGATTTGGCCCACACCGGCCAACGCTGAGGCGGAACAGCGGACCGCATCTGTGCGCCAATCCACTCGATTCGCATAACTGCACAAACGGCCACGACGAACAATCGAGTTATCTGGGGCGTGGCCGGGCGTGGCCTGACCCTGTGTTATCAAGATGGTGTGGGTGTTCATGCAGGTCGAAGCTCAGCGGGAGCGGGTGCCCTTTTCACGGCGGGATTTTGCTGGGCGACGTACGGCTTGTGGAATCGGCAAATGGCGTCGATGTTCAGCGATAGCGCGCAGACTGCATATTGCGCTGCTCTCTTATTGTCGGCCGTTGCGCTCTTTGTGATTGTGACGCGCCGTCCGATCCGCATCCGTATCAACAGTGGCCAGTATTTCCGAATTTTAGCTCTGGGCGTGGTCACCAGCCTTGGTGCACTAATGTTTGTCGTAGCTGTCAATCGAATTGATGTGGCGGGTGCGCTGTTTCTTAGTCAGGCAGCCAATATTGTTGTCGCTGTCTTGCTCGGAAAACTGTTCTTCAACGAACGATTGAACGGTCAGGCCGGCATTGCAGTCGGATGCGCACTTATTGGAGTTTCGCTCTACACCGGTGTGACGTTTGATGTTGGTATTGGTTCCGTTGCGGCTCTTGTGTCAGGAGTTTTTGTATGTACTGGTTTTGCGATACGAAAGCTTGTCGTCGGTATTCCGCGATCGACCGTAATGCTTCATCAGTTCGCAATTGGTTTTCTTGTGTCGTCGGCAATCGCGGTTGCCGCGTCAGGAGACGCAATCCGCCAGTTTGACGGGACAGCTCTCTTCGCGGGAATTGCATACACCGGCGTGGCACTTCTGGGTCAGATTTTGTTGCTCTATGGCTTCGCACATTTCAACATCAATCTTGGAGCGATCATCCTTACCTCAGAACTCGTGTTCGGCGCGCTTGTTGGTTGGGTTGCATTTAACGAGATACCGACGTTATTGCAAATGGTTGGTGGAATGTTCATCGCGGCAGCGGCAGTCATCGCAGCGGTGAGACCAAGTTCCGACGTCATGAAGGCACCTATCAAGCCAACCTGAACGGAATTGAGTAAACCGCTTCGCAAACGAACGCAACGTGGGCATTCGGCGGCGCGGATGCGGCAAAGAGTGAGAAGATTGCAGTCAGTCTCAAGAAGCTGAAGCGCGGGCGTGAAAGCGCAGGATTCGGTATCGGCATCGATTCGAGTTCGTTCGACGCCAGCTCCACCGTTCTTGCGTTTGACGGGGGGTTCACCGGCAAGGTCATTGTTGTCGGCGCAAACGATGGTGGTGACTTGGCCAAGGCCATTCTGGTCAAAGCGCGCAAAGCTGAGGTAACGGGTATCGACCTTGACCGCAGCGTCGTTGCAGGAGCAGAGGCGGTATTGGCGCGCGGCCGGAAGGGCCCAGCGGCCGAAGTATACGGCGGCGAATTCCAGCACATCGATCGCGATACTGATGCGTACATGTGGGACGGTCACGAATTGCATCATCCGGATGATTTCGATGTCGCAGTGCTTGTCGCATCCGCAGATCCGAGCCAGCCCGGATTGAATAACGGCAACTCCCCAGAGCCGTGGATGCTTCCCGGAAACCTTGTAGCGAGCCTTGTACGACGCACGCCGCAGACCGTCGTCGACGCGCCCTCATACCTGGGAGTCGGCGGGTCTCCACTCGTTCGGACGTCAATCCGCCTTGAAGGTAGACAGGTCACCGAGGTGTCGAAATACGTTCAACCTGTGCCGCCGGACGATGGATTGCGCCGTCGATTGGATTTCATGGCTCGACAGTTTCCGGACGCGGTTGTCGTTGTTGATCGGAATACCGAAACGACGTTCGGCCGGCTATTTACAAGCCCCGGTTTCAACGCAAACGACTTTGTAGGTACGCGTCCGCGCCGACTTTCAATCCC